>JAESSU010000430.1 GCA_016763955.1 Phycisphaeraceae bacterium
ACTTCTGGTGTGGTAGAACTAATCACATCTGTCGCCAACGCCAGTAGCGAACAGGCCCTTGCCATTGAACACGTCAGTAAGGCCGTTAGCCAAATCGATCAGGTCACGCAATCCAATGCAGCCAACGCTGAAGAGTCCTCTGCATCAAGTGAAGAACTTTCCGCACAGGCCGAATCATTGGATCAACTCATCGGTCAATTAGGCTGTTTGGTCGACGGGAAATAGCAGCCCACCTTCTACTTCACATCCATTGCCCTGAGTAAGTTTTCCAACATACTCAGGGCAATTTTTCGTACCTCTTGTCGCCGGACACTTAGCACTTCGCTGCCACATGCTTGTTGGATCGGTAGAGAATCAGCAGCAGGTATTTTGGCCCATGACGTGCGCAACTGCTGTGAAGCACAACGAGCCATGGCCGTATAAAAGTTCACTTTGATGATGCCGTCTGCACCAATATTGCCAATGCGATTGCCTAGGCTACTGGTGCCATGCAATGCGAGTTTTGTACCGATTTGCTCTTTGATTTTTCGTGCGATCTCACCGTGATATTGCACATCATGGCCGGTGGCTCGATGTTCGGTTCCCAGACTTGGAACGATTAAATCCACGCCGGTTTGCTGCACAAAATCGCCTGCCACCAAAGGATCAGTGAGCATATTTTCAGCAGACAATCCCTTGGCTAAAATTTCCGCTTCACTGAGAATTTTATCAGGACAACCTTCGACCACCACACGCTGGCCTGCTTGCTGGACATAGTCACGGGTGAGCCTGATATTTTCTGACAAATCCAACGCGCTGGCATCGAACATGATGATGCCAAACTGCTCTTGAACCTGCGGATCCATCATCAATTTTACATCACGAGAATCAGGCACCCATCCGTGATCCAAAAACGGAATGATGCGAATACCATCAAACAAACCCTGGCGGTTGGCATAGACTTTTAGCCATGCAAACCAAGTCTGTAAGGTCGGGAGCATGTCCGGTGAATCATTAAGAGACAATCGCTGTAATTGCGGGTGATCCGGATAGCAACTGGTGATCCCCATCCCCATCACTAGGTCATCTAGGCCCTGTTGTTTTTTAAAATCTGACGCAGCAAGAAGCAGACCTTCGATTTCATCTGGCGACTCTGCATTAGGGCAAAATAGCGGGCACTCCCTTAGCTGAGCCTGTCCTAACGCTTCTAAAACTTCATCACGCTTTGTGAGTAATTGCATCATTTTCTCTCTTATTTGCTAGTGGTAAATCCGTAAAAACCCGTTACGATGCGTGGGTGAAAGTCACCCTTAAACAAGTTGCCCAAGCTGCGGGCGTGCACTATTCCACTGTTGCGAGCATTCTCAATAATGCCCGGGGCAACAGTCGCTTTAGTGAACAAACCCTTCATCGTGTTAAGTCTGTCGCTCAACAACTTGGCTATGTAGCCAACCTCGACGCCCAGCGTCTTAAGACCAATCGTACCATGACCATTGGCTTTGCAGCAGGTGATATTCGCAACCCGTTTTTTGCAGAGCTCTCCATCGCCCTTGAAGCGAAATTGCTCACCTTGGGTTATGAACTTTTGCTTGCCTCGCATGCTCAGTCCAATCCTGTAGAGGATGCCCAGCGGATCCAAAAACTTGTCGGACGTTCGGTAGATGCGATGATCGTCTGGACCGAAGAGCAGGACACGATTACCCCGCAACAAATTCAACAACAGCGAGGCAAAGTGGTCTGGCTTGGCTGGTGCGAAGGCGGCTGCTATCAAGTCCACTTGGATGTCCAAGCGGGTCTTAAACAAGTTGCCCAACACCTTGTGAGTGAAGGTCACCAGTCGGTCGGATTTTATGGGCCGCAATCCTTTGCGCACCCGACTCCCACCCGCCGGCAAGTCCTTTTTGAAATGATTGCTAAACATCATCAACTCCATCCCATAAGTCTATTGCACACTGGCCAAAGCTGGGACATTCAAACTGCGACCCGCTGTGGCAAACAAGCTTGGCAAGCGGTCAAACAAAACGGCCTAACGGCAGTGGTCGCTTACAACGATGTCGCAGCCATGGGGTTATTACTTTCACGCCCTGCCAAATCCAAATCGATTCCCGTGATTGGTTTCGATGGCACGCCATTACTTAAAAGTTGGCAGCCTGCCATCACATACGTCTCTTTTTCCATAGACCAAATGGTTGATGCAGTGACCGAACTTGCCCTGCATGCGGCTCAAAATAAACGCCCGCCTCGCAAGCAATACCTGCACCAAATCGAACCCCTGTTGGTGGTTTAACTCTGCATGAGCATGACTTTGCCATCCAAGTCACCCAAGCAAGTTCGTCACACAAAATCTTTACAAACATCAATCTCACGATCGGATTGAAAATTTACCAAAGATTACACTTGACCTAACGTTTGGTCTATTCTACGATTTTATTATGACAATGCAAAACAAATGGGATTTGATCACGCTCGGACTCAATGCGGTAGACGTACTCATCCGTATGCCCAAGCAGATCAAACATGATGACAAACAGTTTGTAGATGACCTGACCATTCAAGGCGGCGCCCCCGTGGGTAGCGGCAGTTGTGGCGTGGCGAGACTCGGATTTAAAACTGGAATTGTAGCCCGGCTTGGTGAGAACACACTGAGCCATATTAGCCGTCAACAATTTGCTGACAGTGACGTTTCACTGGACCTAATCATCACTGACCAAGACAGCCGCCCTGCCATTGCGCTCGTTGAGATTGATCCGATCACCGCAGCTCGGACGGTCTTTATCCAGATGGATCATTATGGTTATATCAAGCCTGACGATGTCCCTGCCGATGCGATTGCCAATGCACGGCTGCTACTGGTAGACAACTATGATTTAGATACCACTGAGCGTGCATTGCAAGCTGCACAAAACACACCTTGCCAAACGGTGCTCGATTTTGAAGCCGGTGATCTTGATCGCATGCGTAAGCTTTTGCCTCTAGGTGATCATCTGATTTTCCCACTGGCAGCTGCCCAAAAACTTTCCGATCAAATCGGAGCGCAACAAGCACTCACCACGCTTCGAAAATACACCCAGGGCTTGCTAATCGCCACCGATGGGATCCATGGCAGCTGGGCACTTTTACCTAACAACACCATTCACCATCAACCTGCATTTGTCATAAAAGCAGTGGACACCACCGGCTGTGGCGATGCCTTTCACGCAGGTTACATGGTGGGTTTATTACTTGAATTACCTCTTGAAATCCGCATGGAACTTGGCGCGCTGCTTGCAAGCGTTGTTGCTATGGAAGTTGGCGGACGACAAGCTTTACCGTTTAAAGGCGAATTTAAAAACCATTTACGCAATGACGTTTCTGACGCATTGCGAAAAGCCATTCTGGAGCATTCACTATGACCAAAAACACCACGACATTTCCACAACAAGGTGTTGCCTCACAAGCGATCACCGATTTGCTAGGCGACTTACCCACATCCAAACCCACACGCATCGGCATGATCGGCGTGGGACTCAAAATGCATTTCGTCTGGTCCGAAGCATGCAAACTCTACAAAGAAGCTGCAGCGCAAATCCAAGAACAATTCAAAGACCAACCCATCGAACTAATCTTCCCCGATGAACCCTTTGAATCACCCGATGAAGTATTAGCCGCAGCAGACAAGCTTCACGCCCAAGGCGTTGCAGGCTTGATCCTATTCCACGGTTCCTACACGGCGGGCGAAATCGCATCACAGCTTGGACGTTGGCTCCTAGATCACCCCATGCCCCTGCTTAGCTGGGCTTACCCGGAAGTCACCGGCGGACGACTCACAGCCAACAGCCTTTGCTGTCAGAACTTCATGCTCAACGCTATGCACCGTCTGGGTGTCAAGTACCAATGGCTCTTCAAAGATCCATCCCACCCAGATGTCCCTAAAATACTGAATCTTTTTGGCCGAACGGTGCGCGCACGTCATCGTTTAATCCATGGCAAAACGCTAATGGTCGGTGCCGGACGTGTACCCGGATTTTATGATGCAGAATGCAACGAACTATCAGTGATGAAACGATTCGGCCTACGTTTTGACCGACTCGACTTGGTTCAAATCATGTCCCATGGCAAAAAATATTCAGATGCAGACCTCAAACCCATTCGAGATGCGATTGTTAATTCACCCAAATGTGGCATGAATAATGTCCCTGATGACCAAATATTTAACACGGTGCGACTCGCATTATCCACACTCGAAATTTCTGCTCAGGAAGATTACATCGGCTGTGCAGTACGCTGCTGGCCGACACTATGGGACGAATACGGATGTGCTGCTGACGGTGCGCTAACCCTTATCAATGACCAAGGCTTGCCCGCAGCAGATGAAAATGACATGAATGGCCTGATCTCCATGCTAGCCATGTCACTGCTCCAAGAAGGACGAACTTTGCCCACACTCATGGACATCTCACTACTTAGTGAATCGCAAAACCGTCTGGGCTTTTGGCACTGCGGAGGCTCTGCGACACGACTGTTGCGTGAAGGTACGAAGTTTGAATCGCGTAAACATAACATCATGGAAAACGCAGACCCCGAAACTGCAGTGGGCATGTTAATTGAATCTTTGCTGGCAACAGGCCCGGTCACAATCACCCGTTACCAGTCGCCAGACTCATCTTCGGCACTTACCTTTGAAGGCGACTTCGTGGACAGCCCTATGGCATTCCGGGGCGCTTACGCAGAGTTCCAACCCAGAGACCATACCGCAGCACAAATCATGGGAACGATTCTGGATCATGGCCTAGACCATCACTGGATCATTGGCCGCGGACATTTTGCCAATGAACTAACCGTGCTAAACCACTGGCTTGGTGTCAAAGAATTACCCGTGACCAATGCCGGGGGCGCGACAGGATTAAGTCAGTATTAATAATGGGTTTTAGAAGTTGTGTAACAACTAAAGCCTTTTGCATAATCCCACCACCGCCGTAGGAAGTGACATTGTCACTTCCTACGGCTTTTTTTTACATAAGAAAAACCACGCTCTACCCAACGAGGTTGGTTAGAGCGTGGTCGCGGGACTAATTTGTGTGCGGTGTCATCACGACACACATGTCAAATTTTGTACGGGAATCCTGTCAGGGAATCCCACGCTTCGCAAAGCCTCAGCATTGGGCTTTGCCCCCCCGGAAGTTCCGAGGGGGTATTGAACTCCAAGAAACTTTTCCGGGCTTCCGGGGTTCCGGGGGGGGGTTAGGCGCTAAAGGAGCTTCCGCAACCGCAGGTGGCGTTGGCGTTGGGGTTGGTGAAGACAAATCCACGTCCCATGATTTCGTCTTTAAAGTCAATGGTGGTGCCATCGAGATAGAGATAACTTTTGGGATCGCAAACGACTTTGATGCCATGCAACTCAAAGAGTTCGTCGGTTTCTTTTTCCTGTTCGGTGAGGTCTAGGAGATAGGAGAAGCCTGAGCAGCCGCCGCCTTTGACACCGACGCGCAGGCGGGTTTTTGCAACATCAAGACTTTGTTGTTCCATGATGGTGCCGATTTCGCGAGCTGCGGTTTCGCTAAGTATGATTGCCATAATGATGTACTCCAAATAATAATTCAATATGACGTATAAACAAGCGTTAGCCTGTTGTAACGTCTGGGTTGAGGTTTCAACTGGTCGATCATACGACCTGTAT
>JAESSU010000431.1 GCA_016763955.1 Phycisphaeraceae bacterium
AAGACCCGCAGAAAGTGCGGATCGGAATTGATAAGTGTCACCTGTCTTAGCTCCAGGGGTTGTCGAATTCAGGGGAAGCCAAAGATTTAGCCCAGTACTTTGAGACTGTAATGCATCAGCATTCAAAGACGAGGTATAGTCGGTCCGCCACAATGCGACACTACGGCCAATGGTTTCAAGATCAAGCCTTCGGCCACCGCTGGCGCAATTGTCAATAAGCAATCCCGGATGGCGTCGGCGGAGTTCGTCCCAGAACGCGTAAAGCCCTTCGACGAAACGCATCTCAACTATTCCTTTTCGCCCGTCTTCTTCGGCATTCCTCCAATAGGGAGAAGGGTCCATGTTGAAATCTACCCGGTAACAGTCCATGCCGTTATCTTCGATCAACTTAGACAAGGTTTCCACAACCCATTGCCATGCTTCGGGATTCCCCAGGTTTAACAGCAGTTCGTCGTTAGCTTTGGGCTCTTCTTTCGTTTTGCTTAAAAACCACTCAGGATGCTCAAGGGTGATGGGCGTTCCATGCAGGGCTTTTTCTATTTCAAGCCACAAAAGGAATTTCATGCCAGTTTTGTTGACCGCATCACGGATGGGTTTAAGCCCGTTGGGGTGGTATTGTTTATTGACGCGCCAGTCACCAACAATTGCCCATGTGAATTTAAAAACGTTCGGGCAAGGCTCCTCGGACGTGCCATACCATCCAGCATCGACCCAGTAGTAATCGTATGGCAGGTTATTCGTGGCAATTGCGTCGATAATTTCCAAGTGCTTGGGCGTCGGAGTTCCGCCCCATGCGCCGTTGCAGATGGGCATTTCCACGGGCTTGCCGTCAACTTGCGGGCTATGAAATTCTAAGATGAACTTTCGCAAAACATTGTGGCCATGAATAGGTTCACCATGCCAATAGAGAAGCATCACACGCGGGGAGCGAATCTCCTCACCCGGCTGGAGCTTTAGTTCAAGATGTTCCATTCCAGCAGAGATATCAGTTTTCCCAACACCATCGTGAGCAAACTCTGCAAACCATTGGCCAGACCAACCTAGAGCGCCAATGATGCCGTCCTTGCCTGTCTTTAGATTGAAGAACGGCAACCATGTGGCCGATGTGCGTCCATCGTCTAGCAGCCATGGCGGGGAGCCATCTCTGACTTTTCGAAAATCGTTATTGTTAGCGGAGTCCATGCGTATCGTCCGAGGGATACGCCACGCGGATTCCCTCAATTCATCGCACAGATACTGAAAATCGTCATGGCGGCCATCGCTACCAAGAGAGCGTCGTAACTCGGGGACTTCATCTTCCTTGGAGCTCTTCCAGAAAACATCTAGTGCTTTAAAATCGGAAATCTGCTCCGAAACACAGACACCATCATTACGCAGCCTCACGACCCACTCTATGACAGGGAAATCCTGAAATTCCGTCAGTTCCATTTCGCATGAAACAGATGTTTCTTGATCGGTCCAGCGTAGAAAATAATTCTTTTTGCCGTCCGCCCATTCACTGCTTTCTATTTTGGTGTCTTCTAATTTCAACCATTGGCGACTTGATCGCATGCCACATTGGAAGCTAAAAGGAACACCTTCAAAATGACGTTCCGGACTTGTGCAAGACGATCCACTGTCTTGCGTATTGGATCCTATAATTTGGCTGATCCAGTTACGAATCAATTCCATCTCATGCGATTTAACCGAAGAAGAGCCATCTCTATCTTCCATTTTTTCAGATATCTTCGAAATCTGTATTTTCTGATTCATTATCAATCTCTTAGTCGTAAATATTATGTTTCTCAAAAATTTATAAAAAACATGTGACTTGTAAGCATACCGCTGATATTCGGGAGATCCCTCTAAATACTTCCACTCAAAAGTGGTTTAATCATTTTTGATACCGTTAGCACCTCATTTTATGGGCTGTTATTATTTGCAAATCGATTGATCACAGTCACCATAACATCGGAGTGTTCTGGCGTGGCGTTCTCTACTAAGACTGTGTGATAGCCAGTTTTTTTAGTGCCATCGATAAAGCAACTACGACACCATTTTATTTTTGAGTTTAATACGTACGCTCCATTGATCGGATGGCGGAATGGGCGCAGAATCAGACGCAAAAGAACTTCATTCGGAAGATATTCTTAATCTTTATAGTAGGGACTAGTAGTGGGCAGATAAAATTGCGACGAAGTCATCTCTGCCACATGATCGCGGGTAGCATGTGCATCGATGAACAGGTAATTTTCCCCACTAGTGTGCAAATCTGTGGAGATTTGATTTGGCCATGCATAAGTATTCCTAAATGTTGGCTGTGCGTCTCCTGCAACCGGATTGGCATCCACCATAGCAACCACTTTACTAGGCCCGGTAAAAAAGGAGAGTCGACGCGCGAAATATGGCTGAGGGTTCCAATTTGCATACCAACCTAAATACAAATTGTACCGGTAGCTGGATCCCTTGAACCATGAATTTGAGCTCGTCCAATATAAAGTGTGGAGAGGCCATTGGCCAGACATGACCAATTTTCCGCTGTTGAGGGCTGTGGGGCAGATAAAAATATCGCCAGACTTGTTGACATAATCTTTCAGCCGGATCATCCAGTTCTCTACCCATGCATTGCCTCCGCTAGCGATGTCATCACGCCCTGGAGGCATTGTATCATTGTAATCTGCTGCATAAGTATGCATTGAAACGCCCAGTTGTCGTAGATTTGCAAGGCATTTTACCGATTCAGCTGTTTTCCGTGCTGCGCCAAGAGCAGGAAGCAAAATAGAAATTAAAAGACTAATAATTGATATGACGACTAAAAGTTCGATCAACGTAAAACCCATCTGATGCGAAGGTTTTCGTTGGACTCTGGCAAACTTTATAGGGTCGGTTGCATCAAATTGATCTGGAAAGACAACACCTGTTCCAAACATTGTACTCTTCATAATATATTTCCTCTTAATTAAATGAAACGTCTCTAATTTTTTTCTACATATTTTTCAGACCAAAAATTGGCCTGATTTTACGCTTTTGAATCGTTACTGAGCCTAAAAACAAATACATTTCACAGCGACGACCGTTTGAACTTTAGCTTGACAACATCATTGGTTACATGACCCGTCAGAACGGCTCGTTGAAGCATTTCGTTGGCTTTGAGAATCAGTTGTGGGTGATCAACAATCCATGTCCAGATGCCCGACTCATTGTATTGACGGGTTCGTATATTGCCCCTAGTGCCGGTGTAGGATATCAATTGAAGATCATCAAACGTGTCATACAAACCCGTTTGCATAACAACACAATCCAAGAACTCTTCCTGTGGGCAAAAAAGAGAGTCGTAGCCGCCTTCACGGAGCAGGTTCTCGATCTCTTGCTTAAAGGGATCCACACCAGAAAAATCACGATTACCAAGTTGTAAAATAAATTCAGAGATGCCTTTTTGAACAATCGTCATATCCT
>JAESSU010000432.1 GCA_016763955.1 Phycisphaeraceae bacterium
CAGCATGGCAGCAGGAATGACAACGACATGGTACTCTCATAACAACTGGTACAAAGATTCGGGGCAAACCAGAGCCACCGTAATCGTGCGTAAGGCAAAAGCTGCAGGAGTTTACGGAGGTTCACACCGGCTACAGTCAACACAGCATTCATGGCGTGATAATGTTCAGCTTCGTTGTGTATCGCCTTGAACCGCAATTCATCAGGGATGTAATAGGTTTGTTTTTTCATCATTAGTTTCTTGTTGCGTTTCTTATTTACCAAAGACTATTTCTAACGAGTGAACTTGCTGGGCCATTGAGGGGTTATGAAAAGCTTGAGCAGTAGATCGTTCGCCGAGCCAGCTAGCTCCGGTATCGTCTACCAAAATGTGATCCGGTTGCTGCACGAGGCCGCAGCTATTTCCCACACGCACGGGACATGAAGTATGTTGCCCCATCTGCACTTGGGCATAGAGAATGCCGATGCCACCGTAACCGGACACTTCCGCACGTGCACGGAGCAATCGACGATTCACTGGAATCGGATATTTGATGGTGAAGAATGGGCCATCACTGTAGTCGCCATCCCAAGGCTTGGGCATATCACTACTCAGCGCAACCCAGTCCGATGAACCTTCGTACTGCACGCTCCACTTTGTAAACGGCCAACCATAATAGTCCGGCAAGGAATAGCGAATCACAAACAAACCTGTCTCATGGAGAGACTCGTTTTTTATCGAATCGAAAAAGGTCGCCAGCTTGTCATGTAAACCACGTTCAAACTGGTCAGTGCTTCTCGCGCAAGCTGCGGCAATATTCGGCCGTCGTAGTTGCCAGTCATCACGACGACGATCCGCGATGGCGATGAGATCACCAAGCAACTTCTGCCCCTTGTCCAATAGCGCCGCCTGTTGGTTAACGCCCCCATTAAAGCCCTCATAAAGCCCTTCCACAACCTCGTGAATTTCATGCTGTACCAATTCTTGTTGCAGTCTCAATAGAATTCCATCTAATACATCTCGACTAAACCCAACGGGTACGCGATCACGAAACGATCCTAGGAGCATCGTCAACAAACGGGCCTGATTCGCTCGCTCAAATGCGTAAGGCGACAATGGCCCACGCAAAAATGCTTCGGGAGTTTCCCACTTACGCAAAGGCCCTACCGATGTAGCCGTCCAAAGAGCTTGCAGGAATGTGGCATCATCAAGCCCAAATAATTCAGCATACGCTTGCTTACAAATCTCTTGACCATCCTCAGCTTGTGGGTTACTCCAACGCCTACCAGCAAAGGCGATCACCGGATATTGATCCTCCAAAAGCCCCCCATCCCAAAGGGTCAACAATCCCCCCATAGGCTCAAACCGCTGAGCGTAGGTCGTCAGAGATTCCGTATTCCGCACACCACTCGCAGCCCATGGCCCCACCACATAAGAGATCCCACGCTGATCATAATCAGCCATGCGATGATCACGACGCCGGCGACCGAAATGTGTTTTCGTCTGCTCGACCAAAGTGTCGTACTGCCACACACATTGGATGATGTCCATCGGGATGACATCCATCGCTGCGGGCAAGTCCTCTAGGAAATCATCCCACATGATGATGCGTTTCCCCAACTTGCCGGTAACGATTTGATGCATCCGCACGATGTGCTGAGCATAAAGATCATCGAGCATTTCGCCGTTACGAATCCGTTGGGTGCAAAGCGAACAACAGCCCATGTCCCAAACCTCATCGCAACCGACATGCAAATACTCGGAGGGAAAAATCTCACTTAGTTCCGTGAGATAGTCATCTAGAAATTGATAAGTCCCCTCCACAGAAGGGCAGAAGGTACTAAGCCCCTTGGCCCCGGCACGCCCTACGCCCCCCTCACGCAGTTCAGCTAGAGGCTTAAGTTGTTCATGGCGTAGGAACAGTTCGGCATGCCCCAGTGTGGAGACAATCGGAATCACATCCATTTGTCGCTGCGTTGCATAGGCCACAATTTCCCGCATTTGATCGGGCGTATAACTCTGCTCGGGAGCAGGCCAAGGAAAGGACTTTGTGCGCACGCGCCCTTCAAGATACAACGCCACCGTGTTGAATCCGAACTGTTTTGCAAAGTCAATAAAATGCCGAATCGTATCGAGCGTTTCCATTTGCCGCGCCAGGTCAAGCTGAACAGCCCGCATCTGCCAAGGTGTACTCATTTTCGTCATCTCTTTGTTAAATTTCATCCTGTTTTCGTTACAAATGGGACCAGAAAGTTAGTTGGCAGGTTTGCCGTCGACACGATTTTTCCAAATCTCACTCTTGCCATCGTTTTTTAACAGGTCCTCTAGGTAAGGCCCCATCGCCTGGGCCCAAATGTTGTAGCCCACTTCCGAAGGATGGATTCCATCACGCAATGTTTCCCGAGAGATTTTGCCATCAGGTTCGATGAACTTATGGCCGAGGTCCAAGTAATAGACTTGCTTGAGATCTTCAAGTTTTGCAATGATTGCATTGGTTTTCGTGACGCGATCTCGCTCCCAACAGGGAAAAATACCCAGAAGTAAAATCTTGGTGTGGGGCAGTTTCGTTTTCACAGCTGTCACAATCGCTGTGACCCCCTCCGCGGTTTGCTCGGTGGTGTTCTTGTTGCCGGTCAGATTGTTGATCCCAATGAGCACCACGACCACCTTCGGATTCAGTCCGTCCAACTCACCGCCTTCGGTGATACGCCAAAGAAGATGTTGCGTCTTATCGCCGGGGACCGAAAATGTGACTGCATTAAGCGGAGAAAAGTATTTAGCCCACACTGCGGCTCCCCCCTCGGGGCTTTTGCCATATTGCAACCCATGTGTAATCGAATCCCCAAGGAATACCACTCGCGAACTAGGCCACTTGGAGTGAGCGATAATGCTATTGTGTTGAGCCACCGCCCAGTCTTCTGTTCGTGGTGTGGGAGTCGCCGCAGGATTGTCTGCGTCTTCGGAAAGTTCCTGAGCAAATCCCATAGAAGCTGTCAAGAGAATGACTACCAGAATAAGCAGTCGTTGGAATATATTCATCACAGTTTTCCTTTTAAATAAGTTACGGTTTTACGGTTGTTGACTGACCACCATATCGGTGCAGTAAAAGTCCGCCGTTCCTTCGACGCCGCAAGAAAGAACGCCGAATCGAAAGCCCATACTCTTTGTACCTGCGGGCGTGATAATGTTTGCCTTGAAGGTCCCCCAGTCACCTGCGAGTGTGGCAGCCATTCTCCCAATCGGATGTGATCCCAACCATTTACCCTTTTTGCCTAAAAAGAAAACGGAACCCCCGCCACCGCACCATTTTTTCTTGCCCTGAATTTTTCCTTTGAGGCGAAATGAAACGGCATAAGCGGTTTCTGCCGTTGCAGGAATGGTCTGGTCCCACATGCTATGCGACTGAGCTTCGGAAGATGCACAAATCCAAAGCACACGTTTGCCATCAACTTCTTTAACACCTCCTTTAATTTGGGCAGCGATATCATCTGTCGCATTATCCACGGTTTTTGAAAACCGCCATGATGGAATTTTTTGACCTTTACTTTGTGACAAGTTCGTATTACGAAGCAGGTTTGTAACCGCTGGAGCTTGATGTCCCAAAAGGCGGTAGCGTCCAAAGTGAGAAGTGTCGTTGCTGTTTTCAGCGATACCGTGCAAGGCCATCTGTGTCTTACGTGCCATCGCAGCATCGGCTGCATCATCGAACACAAAGTCCAGGCCTAAACGCGCACCGGCTTCGAGTTTAAAAGGTGCGTTTTCTTTAGGACGAATGCGTCCCTCCATCACGTAACCGGTCGCGGATCGCTTGCCGACAAATTCAACGTCGATGGACTCACCTTTTCGTGCGAAACTTTTGAACAAACAAGGTTCAACCGTATCGCCCACAGCAGGTACGACGACGAGTTGTTCTGCGCCAAAGGTATAGATTGGCGTTTGTGATTTTAGGGGTCTGCCATCAAAGAAAAATTCCAACGCATCCTGAAGAAAGGCCCGGCGAACCGTCCCCGCTGGCACCGTTTTGATCGCATCGTCAGTGACATCAATGAAGAAGTAGACACCGTCATTAGGTCGCCATGCCGTTTTTACGGTAAATGAAAGATCCTTAGGGCCCTGCCACGCATTGGGTTCATAGTACCCCACTGGTGGACGACCGATGACCACATGCGATGCCACATCTGCGGTTTCCCCTGTAATGCCCTGCCAGTCTGAAGACTCCCCGTCGAGCTTAATGGCGTGGGGCGCTAGGGGAATTCCCTGAGCAATCCCTTCAGAAGCAAACGCATATTCAGTGGAGGCGATTTGCTTGCCGTTCTGCAACAAGCTGACAATCAAGGCATGGTTACCACGTGGTAATGCACCGGCTTTAAAACGGAATTTCACATCCGCCTGTTTACCCGCTTCAAGTGTGATTTCTTTCATGAAAGAAACCGTGGATTTAAGTGATGTGATTTTCAATTCAGCTGTCATCGGCGTGAGTAACAGGTTCGCAACAGACAACATGCCCTCCACGTCATCGCCGGGGCTAACCAATGCTGGGAAAGTTGCCACATTCAGGAACGGTGCTTCGCTTAGGTCCGCAGGCACATCGAAGATGTAGATAGGTTCCATACCAAAGGTCACCGTCAGAAGATTGCCCGCCGCTTCCCATTGCAGAGGATTGCCTAGATAGTCCATTCCTAAGTAGGTTCCACTTTTATTAACAGTAAAACAACGGGTGGTTGGGACATCTGCAAAAAGTGCAGCGGTGTGTTTGCCCTCAAGAGAAGTCACCAAAACCCCTGCGGATGTTGATGAGGAAATGGGCAACAGGTCAATGGACTTGCTCTGCGTGAGGACCGAAGCCAGAGCTGCATAGGCAAGACCTTTTTGAGTCGGGCAACCATTAGATGCGTTAGGACTTAAATAAAATGTAGAAGACCCCATGAGCATAAAATAGCGTTCCACACCCAAAGCACAGTCCAAGAGAATTGATTGCGTTTGCCAGCAAGCTCCGACATGTTCCGTGGCCATGGTCACTGCATTGGCGGCGACGAGTGTGATGCCATTTTCTTGCCGGGCGTGTGTTCGATATTTTGCTAGTAGCTGATCCTCCGTAAGCGGCTGGCCGTTCTGACGGGGCGCTTGCATGATGCCACTTTCAGAGTTCCAGATGGGAACTTCTTTGTCCAAATACTTACGCAGGATCGCGCGGGTTCGCTCAATTTTTCGATCCCGACGCCAAGCACTAATGGGGGATGACCCTAGGTAATTATGAAATGAAAGGATGTCAAAATAGCCCCCACCGCCGGCCTTTAACACGTCCTCAGTCCATTGGGGATAAATGGTCACACCACAAAGCCCAACGATCTTGGCATCAGGATCCACTTCTTTGATCACACGATACGCACTCTTGAGCATCGCAACATATTGACTGGGTTTGATGTGCATCCCGGCATTAGGCTCATTGAGAATTTCCCAGTACTTGATTCGCCCCTTGTAGTGTTCGACAAAAGCACGGATCCAGTTTTCCCACTCTCTGGGATCAGTCTCCACTTTGCTCAAATCCACCTGCCCCATATCGAAGCGGGGACTAATACAAAACAACACTTCTAGTCCTGCATTGAAGGCAAGACTCACATCACGGTCAGAATACTGAAAACCGGGTTTACCATCGGCTTGCTTGGGACACCATGGGATGACCCGTTCGAAGCGTCCGCCGATTGCAATATCTTCATTGTGAATTCGAACAATACCGTGCCCTGCTAAAGGAGAGGATACGGGACGTTCACTCATCGGCGCAACGGGCAGTGTTGCAGCAACCGGATAACTTTTTGTAACACACACAGCTCCCGTCGAATCTTTCAATGCGATATCAATTTGATACAAGCCGTGAACTTTGGGGAACGGTAAATCCCAAATCAATTGAGCATCATTTGAACCGGTAAAGTCCAAGTTTTTTGTGCCTGAATAGAAAGTTTTCTGATTGCCATCATGAAGGGTCACATCCACCGTAAGCGGCGCGCTAAGTTGGGCAGCAGCGGGAACCCCCACTGTCAGACGCACGGGCTTACCTGCGGGGAAGTAGCCAAAATAGTCAGAGGGAATCTCCATCGTGACCCCAGCAAGCCGAGTTTGCTTCTGCAAAAATGCGCGATGAGCCTGCTCCTGCTCGGTAGCGGATTGCGTGGGCCTACCGTCCTCAAAATGTTTTTTGATTTGTTTGGCTAAAAGTACGCGGTCATAGATGGCTAATTCATCACAATCAAAACGCAGCGTGTTGTCAGGGTTCCGAATCGAGCCGATCTTCAAGCCCCCACGATGTTCTTCAGGATTTTGGATGTAACGTCCGCCGGGCGTTTGATGCTGGTGAAAGTCTCCCTCAAATGCCTTCG
>JAESSU010000433.1 GCA_016763955.1 Phycisphaeraceae bacterium
CTGGCGGCGGAGTTTGGCCAGAGCAGTGGAGGCCTGCTGCTTTTGGATTTCACTGGCGTTAGGATGCTTGAGCACTGCTTTGAAGAAACCAGTGGCTCGAACGCCTTGTAGTTTAGCAGCCGCATCACGGCCTGAAGAGAGCAAGACGGCTGGATCGGTTTTAACGTCAGCCATGCGCTCTAGGTCCTGAAGCACTTGCAGGTACTTGACCCGCTGCTTGGGATCCAGACGCAGCACATCAATATTGATATGCTGTGCAGCCTCATAGTCACCTTTTTCGACCTGTTGCATAAACTGGTCAAAAAGTTGTAGATCACTTGCATCCTGTGCAGAGACTGTCAATGACAGATTGCCCAAAAGAACCAAATGACAGAGAAGGAAAAATACGGAGAATTGGCGTTTGACCAATGTCATGCCTCCCTGCGTCAGAATAGCCGACGGAATGCTCAGCCTGTTATACAGCCTGTGCAGTGTATGGTGGGTGTTACGCAAACTTAATTTCCCAGATTATAACTGGATTTTATTACCCGGTACAGCAGTCTAAACCCTTGTGGAATCCGATGCAAGTGCAATTTTGAGTCAGTCCTTTGGATACTGAACCGCTTTCATTGAAAAACAAGAGATTCTAGTTAGGTTTAAGCTCATTCTGAAGTACTGACCATCAGTGATTTCATCTGTTGCACCGCTGATTTGAGCCCCACAAAAAGAGCCCGACTGACGATGGCATGCCCAATATGTAACTCACTAAGATTGTGAATCGCAGCGATGGGGCGAACATTAATATAATTTAAAGCATGGCCGGCATTGAATTGCATCCCTAGCTCTACAATACGTTTACCGCCTTCAACGACCTTGGTTAGCTCCGTTTGGACTTGCGGGTGGGACACTTGGGAGCCTTGCTCATAGAAGGCTTGAGCATAGGGGCCGGTGTGGATTTCACAGGTGTCAAAGCCTACTTGAGCAGCGGCTTGAATTTGCTGTAAATCCGCATCGATAAAGGCACTGACCATCATGCCCGCTTCGTGGAGTTGAACGATGACATCTTTAAGGTGATTTTTCTGTTTTAGCACATTTAGGCCCCCCTCGGTGGTGACTTCCGTTCGCCCTTCGGGGACGAGCATCGCCAAGGTGGGTTTGATCTGGCAGGCGATCTGGACCATCTCCGCTGTCGCAGCCATCTCTAAGTTCAGTTTGACGTGGCACATCTCTTTAACGCGCACAACGTCATGATCTTGAATATGCCGTCGGTCTTCACGCAGGTGCATGGTGATGCCGTCGGCACCGCCTAATTGCGCCTCAGTGGCTGCCCAAACGGGGTCCGGTTCATAGGTTCTACGGGCTTGCCGTACTGTGGCAACATGATCGATATTAACGCCGAGTTGAATCATCTACGTAAGGTAACAGGAAAGGCCCCGTCAAGACAAGGGGAATACAGCCGTTAGAAGGTCTAAAAAGAAAAAAAGATGGGATGATCGGTGAGGCTTGAATCATTTTGATGGAGACAGATTCATCTTTAAGCTAGCGAATTCGATTCTTGACAGTTTTTAGGAGTTCACTACATTTAATCCCCATGAAACAAATCCCCCTGAGCCACGGTCTATTGAACTTTGCGGGCCATATTAGTCTTGAGAAAACCGAGCACGGTATTCGCCCTTGGCGATTGAAGCACAGCGATCTGCCGCTGTATCATAGTCAAGGCCTCCAAGGTCGAGCATCAAGTCCCTCAGGCGTTCGGATGAACCTGCTTAGCGACACGAACTGCCTCACGGTAGACGCGGTGCCTGTTGTCATGCTAGGTCCTGCAACCCGAAGCGAGGCTTGGAAAATGGACCTACTCGTAGATGGCCAGCTGCATCAGCGCGTGGTAACTGACAATGTGATTGATCAGTCAAATACTTTCAAATTCACCGACATTCCCGCTGGCGAACATCGGCTTGAAATTTGGTTAGATGTTTTCCAAGCTGTGGAAATTCGGCAGGTGAGTATTGACGACAATGCCACCGCCAAGTCCTTTAACGACACACGCCCTAAGTGGCTTGTCTATGGCAGCTCCATTACGCATTGTGGGGCGGCACACGGCCCGTCTGAAACATGGCCCGCACTGGTTGACAATGAGCATGGCCTGAACCTCACCAGTCTTGGGTTCGGTGGGAACTGTCACCTTGACCCGATGGTGCTTCGTGATATGCGAGGCCAACCTGCGGACATCATTAGCACCTGTGTGGGCATTAATATTCAGGGCGGAGGCTCGTTTAGTGAACGCTCTTTTATCCCACATGTCATTGGCATGATCAAGACACTGCGTGAAGGTCATCCCGTCACACCCTTGATGGTGGTTTCTCCCATCAGTTCACCGCCACGAGAAGACGTGCCTAACAACGTGGGGATGTCACTTAGTGATTGCCGCAAGCAAGTGCGCATCGCTGTCCAAACAGTTGTGCAACATGATGGCGATAAACATCTGTACTACCACGATGGATTAGAACTCTTTGGCCCGCAGCAAGCTCACCACATGCCCGATGAATTACATCCCGATGGTGATGGCATACACATGCTTGCGAAACACTATAGCGAACAGGTGATCCCCCAACTCATCAGCGACTTGCACGCAAATGTGAAATAAAAAATATTTGGGGTTGAACGATGATTTTAATTGTCAATGCCCAAGATAGGCTTGATATAAAATCTCAACGGGATGCTCGGTGGTGAGTTTAACACCTAAACGTTTAGCTTCCGATGCGATTTGCATCGCACAGCCAAGGTTGCTCATGACCACAATCGACGCACCGGTTTCTTGGATATGTCGAATTTTACGCTCGGCTAACTGCATGGCCATCTCAGGCTCGGTGAGGTTATACGTCCCCGCAGCTCCGCAGCAAAAATCTGCTTCTTGCAAAGGTAAAACTTTCAAGTCCGCAACACGACGCAAAAGTCGCAACGGCGGATCGCCTGCTTTTTGAGCATGTAACAAATGACAAGCATGGTGATACGTCACCGTCTTCTTAACAGGATGCGTGGGGGGTGGTGGATTTAATTCATCAATTAATTGACACACATCTCGAACCTTACTGGCAAATGCAGCGGCTTTTTCAGCGTAAGCAGGATCATTTTTGAGCAGATGTCCAAACTCTTTAAGACCCGCACCGCAGCCGGCAATGTTGTTGACGATAAAGTCCGGCAAATTTTTGACGTTGAAATAAGCATTGATATTTGCCTTGGCAAAATCACGGGCACCCTTATCCTCGCCAGCGTGGTGATGGATCGCACCACAACAAGTCGCTTGCCGCGGGACCACCACTTCACAGCCAAGATGCGTTAGTAGTTGGATCGTTTTGCGGTTGATGTCTTGATACATCACGCTTCCTACGCAGCCGGGGAACATGGCGACTTTGGCGCGGGGTTTGCCCTCGACTAAATTTTGCATCGCAGGATAATAGGCCTCTAAACCGGTCTCCCATAGTGGGCCATCTTCCGGGAGCATTTGCTGCATCTTCTGGAATTGGCTGGGGAGCATTTTTGTGAGACCTGATCGCATGAGGATGCGCCAGAGTCCAACCTTTTGCATGATCCGAACGGGCAAGAGCGTCAGCTTCAGCCGAAAGGGGTGGGGGAAAATATGTAGGAAAATACCTTGGACAAGTTTGTGTGTGAATGTGAACTTACGCCGTGGTTTGAGCTTGGCTCGCGTGTCTTCAAGTAACTCGTGATAGACGACCCCCGAGGGGCAAATGGTTTCGCAAGCTTGACAGTCCAGACACAGGTCCAGATGTTTAAGGACATTTTCGTTAGGCTCAATCATGCCATCGGCAAGCCCTTTCATGATATAAATTCTGCCACGGGGCGAGTCGCTTTCTAGGCCATTTTGGGTATACGTTGGACACACTGGCAAACACAATCCGCAATGCACACAGGACAATGCTCGGTCATATGCTTGGCTTTCCAAGTTGAGTATTTCCAGTCCCACGGGTTTAGGCTTTGAGCTGCTTAGGCCTGAAATGACGGTCGGATTTTGCGTTGAGGTGGCTTGGGTCATTGTGCCACCTCGCCGTTTAAAAATCGTCCTGGGTTAAATAGGCCTTGGGGGTCCATGGTTTGTCTGATCTTTTGCATAAATGACCAGTCGCTTTGAACAGGTGCAAAGGGAGCAATGCACGGAGCACCAATTTTGTCAAAGGCCGAGGCGATTGGTGTGGGGGCATTAGAAAATTCGGGTGTTTGAGGCGGGGGTGTGATCCACATCCGCATGCCACCACAATCGTTGAGTACTTTAAGAATTTTTTCGTCAATCTCCAGAGTCAACGGCCCGCCCGCAAAGAGTCCGCCTTGGGCGGGCATGCCTGAGAGTTGGGTGATTCCAAGTTCTGCTAAGGTGTTGATGACTGTGGTTAAGTCACGAGGTGGGGCGATGATTCGCATCAGTGCTTTTGACTTGCGTTGCCAAGCACGGGATTGCTGGCCGTGTTTGAAATGTTCTGCAAGGGTGCTGCGTCGCTGATCGATAATTTGGATATCAGGAATTTGGGTTAGCGAATTTTTCAACGCATTAACCTGAACATCGTTGGCTTTTGAGCGTCCGAAATAACTCACCTCCAAATGCCACGCATCGCCGAGTCGTCGCAATGCAATGGAGTCCGGATACACCGGGCTAATCATCCAGTCGGTGATCTGTTGTGCCAAGGTGTCCAGTGATTTTAATTCCAGATCAATGCGAGCGACCTCTTCTGGCAGAGAATAGGTTCGTAGTGTTGCTTGATGGAGGATGCCTAATTCTCCCATTGATCCGACCATCAGCCGAGTTACATCCAGTCCAGCAACGTTCTTGACCGTTCGGCCGCCGACTTGAATGTCGTTGGCAAAACTATCCATGTAATGCAGTCCTAATA
>JAESSU010000038.1 GCA_016763955.1 Phycisphaeraceae bacterium
GAGCTTACCGAAAGGGTCAATCCATCACCACGAGCCGCAAGTCCGTTGACCATGCCAGCCACATCTTGACCCTCATCACGGATCGGTGCAGAGACGTTAGCAAAGGTCACAGCCGATGCTGTTGAAGACACATCTTCATCAATTGTTGATAGTGTCATGACATCACCTGACTGGCCCGCAGCTGTTGTGACATCAAAGGAAACGAACTCATCTGAGCCATAACCGGTACTCTTGATCACAATACCTGTACCTGATGCAGCAGCCGAAACGCCGGTCACATCCGTGAAGGTGTTGATTGCAGTTGCGATTTGAGCAACCGTTGTACCCGATGCAAAGCTAAATTCACGTGAACCTTCTTTACCTGCAACTTCAACAACAAAGCTGTCCGTTGCATTAGTTAGGTCCAAAGTTGCACCTGTTGAGACGAACAAACCAGCATGTTGAGCCGAAGCCACAATCACGGCCTGCACAGCAACGCTGCTACCCGTATCAAACTTCGCAGCATTGATTTGGTAATCGCTGACAGTCCCTGCTACAGAGCTGACTTGGAAATCCTGACTACCATTAAGTAGTTTGGTATCACCAAAGCTTGTCGTCGAGGAGATACGGTCAATGGTCTGAAGAATCTGATCAACCTGGAATTGGTTAGCTTCTTTTTCTTCAGTTGATAGGCCTGCATCATTGGCTGTTTCGCCGACTAGACCCTGCAATTCGGTAAGCAGGCTCTGGACTTCGTTAAGACCCCCTTCAGCAACGTTAAGAACTTGGTCTGCACGTTCGGCATTGCCGATAGCAGCGGTGATTGCTTCTTTGTCTGAACGAAGTTTTTCACTGGCGATCAGACCTGCTGGGCCATCAGCACCGCGGTTGATTTTCAAACCGGTACTTAGGCGTTCAAGTGATTGGCTAAGGCCTTTGTTATTGTTTGTAAGAATACGTTGGCCGATTAGTGAACTGACGTTTGTGTTGATAGTTGTCATATGTGTTTTCTCCCAGGGCTGGTGGCGATGGCAACCGTTTCTCGTTGAACCTTCTGGTTTAAATTACGAGTCAAGATCAGAGGGTGCCTGTCATCGAGTTTTTGATCGCCGTGAGCCTCCAATATAAAATGGTAAATACCACCCTGTTTTGTTACATCCAACAACGTACGAGGCCTCCGCTCGAAACGCTTGATCAAAAGCCCGCAGGGTACTCGGAGCTTTTGACATCACAATCTTTTTTTGCGGTAGCAAGCCGCGTGGTTTAAACCTGCCTTGCCAATTTGGGATCATCCCGACACTGGCTCAACAGATATCGAATCGACGTTTTAAAGTGAGGGAAGAAGAGATGAGTACTCAAAATTTTAGAAACCCATACCAAGGTGGCCGCATGTTTGGCACAGTCGAAAAACACGTCTTATTTGTCACAAAACGCACAGACTCCCACAACAGCACCACATGCTAAATACGGCACAGCCTGCACAACCGGACATGCCCTTGAAATGACTGGATGACGGATGCAAATAACGCACAAATGAAGCTAAAAAATCACATATTGCATCATGCGATACATGGCTGGCACATGATGACGCAGCGATCTTCCCAAGTGATGTTGATCGTATCTCCCCCGTCATTCCCGCGCCCCCGGTAGGCGGGAATCCATGACTTGTCGTTCGACGTTCGAAACCTGATGGATTCCCGCCCACCGGGGGCGCGGGAATGCGAAATGCGAAAATGTAAAAACACCGCAGAAAGCAGCATGGCTCTCAACGGTGTGGGTTGTTCGATTATTAAAAGTTCGCCAATGCTCTACGATTCAAGTCAGATCAATAGAACCTATTAGCTAAGGCAAGCCCACTTACGACTTGGCAGACTCTTCGCCGCCACGTTTTTCGATGTCTTGAATGTAAGCCATCGTGCGATCTAGTTCACGCTTAAGATGACGAACCCGGAGCAAAGATTTAACGCGCGTAAGCAGTTCGAGTTTGTTCACAGGCTTGGTCACGAAATCATCCGTGCCCGACTCCACGCCTCGTTCGATATCGCCTAACTCATTAAGTGCGGTGACCATCATCACGGGAATCGCCCGGGTGTTAGGATCTTCTTTGATCTTTTGACACACTTCAAAGCCACTCATCCGAGGCATCATCACATCCAACAGAATCAAATCCGGCATGGCATGCTCGGGGTCTTCAATCCAGTTCATAGCTCCTAAGCCATCGTAGGCTGCGAAAGTCTTACAGCCGATTTCTTCAAGATATGCCTGCATCAATTCCACATTTTGTGCATTATCATCCACAATCAAAATGGTAGAAGCTGAAAGATCCAACTGTTCATTGGCCATCGCATCGGCCGGTGTTTGGGATGTCGTATTCATAGATTTATATTCCTTGCATATCTCGCTGAGTTGAGCCCGTAGCGTGACCAAGTCTGCATCCTGCCCGGTTCCGTGGAGCCTTTGTTGCAGTGCGATCAAATCAGCCATGGTGTCCACGTCGTACCAATGGCCGCCGCTAGCCAGATCAATTTGAGCTTCGCGGGCTGCCTTAATCGTCTGATGGTACACATTTGCAGTCCCCCAGTCGATCCCAGTGAGTAACGATTCATTGAATTGATTCGCAGCAAGCACCCAATACCCGCCATCACTCACAGGCCCCACGCCCGCATCAGCTCGCCCAAGGACACTGGCCAAACTTAGCAGATCAGCCTGAGGGACATCCGGGCAATCCACGCCAAAGAACATGACAGGCCCTTGGCCAATATGCTGCCAAACGGTAGCCAACCGTTCCCCCAGATCACCCCTGCCTTGATCGAGCAATTCCCATGGTTCATGCGGCTCATCAGCTAACCAAACAGACGGCCCGCCAGCCAAAGCAAGTCCAAAACGAACCGTGTGACCCGCAATATCTTTATAGATGCGTGATAAACGAGACATGGCACATCGCAGCAATGCCTCATGGACTTGGCAGGCCTGCCCCGCAGTCAAATCACCAATCAATCGCGTTTTGACCTTGCCTGCAACAGCAGTTTTAGCCATCACTATAATCCATAACGTATTATCATTACTCATTTTGAAACTACAACTCATTAAAATCGATCAAATAAACAACCCACGACTCCGACACGCCTATCGACCCGATTATAAACCCTTATGCTCGATTGCCAAACAGCTAATAATATTGTCTCCAATCGTTACAATCGCATATTCATAGCCTAAACATCGCTCATAAGCCAAAAGCCGACTTGTCATAAATTGTAAGGGATATACAATAGCTGTTTACTTTTTTCAGGCCAATGGATGGCTTATCTAACCCTCCTAAGTTGTAACCTGAAACAGATATGCTTGTAAATTGACTCGGAGTCAGTCCTTGTACAGCTCCGAGGGTGTAATACCGACAAAAATTAGGGATGACCGGATACGATGACACAGAACCTCACACCAGCACTCCCATGGCAAAACCGATGGGCAGCCCCCACTCTGGAAAACCTGCTCTCACCGCTCAACCCCCAACACAACTGCGTCTTCACTGATCTGATGAAAGAACTCGAGCAGTACGAAGATATTGCCTACGAATTTAACTGGTATGGCCCAAGCTGGAACTGGACCTTGGAATACTATTTCATCAATCCCAAAGCCAAAGATAAACACGGCGAAACCCTCTGCTACCTCGTCCCCAATGTCATTGGCCCAGTGGTTTGCGTCACACTCAGTGATAAACAAATGGAATCAATGCCCATGCGCCGCCTTAATCGCATGATACGTGAAGCATTAAAGTCCGCTAAATCAGCAGTCCAACTCCACTGGTGTACCTGGACCCCAAACAGCAACTCAGAAATCATCCACCTTAGCGACCTCATTAAACGCAAATACAAAATGGTCCACGGCAGCTAACTCCCCCCCGGAAGTAGCCCCCGGTTCCCCGAAGTAGCCCGAAATCGGGGCAACGCATGTATCCCCTGTCTTAGCGAGCCGGGCTGTGTCAGCCGATTTTGACCCACGGTCAACTGTCAAACCAATTCGCAATGCATTTTTATCGCTACATTTTTGACCTGCGATCAATTCCTAGTTCATTGCAGTTGTCTTATATTGAATCAAGATCAGCATTGCTACGGGAAATAACTGCGACTCTGCTCCATTTCCTTGAAGCCTTCAAAACTCCCTGCTTTTTAGCCGCCAAAATTACACCTAAATAATGAATCCTACCGATATAATCTTTACGGACTGTGTTAAACTGTCCGCAATGATTTATTATCAGACCTCAGCGGGGTAGGAGTTAAACAGTGGATTCGACAAGGAAGTTATCTCGCCGCCAGATGATCCTGGCTAGTCTTGGTGCATTTGCTGCTGGATGCAGTAACGCACCCCTACTCACAGAACAACGCCCACGTCCGAGCTGGCCTAAACAAATGCCCCAGCCGCGACGAGACTACACCACAGCTTACCAAAAACCAATGCCACCACGTCCTATGCAAGCCCCAGTTGCAACGCCAACTCACCAGCCACCCAAAGTCGCCTACGCAACCCCTGCCCCTCAATCCACCATCCAAAGTTTCAGCCACCCTAGCATCATCAAGCGATCCTCTTGGGCAAAATTGCCAACCCAATCCAACCACGTTGATTCCATGGACGGCATCAACCGTATCACGATCCACCATGAAGGCTGGAAAGTCGTCAATTTCACCGACACCCGCACCACCATCGACCGCCTACAACATATTCAGCGGTTCCATATCAAAGAACGCGGATGGGGAGATATCGGCTACCACTACATCATCGACCGAGCAGGACGCATCTGGGAAGGCCGCCCCATCAAGTACCAAGGCGCACACGTTGCAAACCTCAACGAGCATAACGTTGGCATCATGCTCTTAGGCAACTTCGAAAAGCAACTGCCCACCAATGTCCAACTTGCCGCTGCTCAGCTCATGGTTTCCGATGTGATGAGCAAGTACAACGTGCCCGTCCATCGTGTGTACACCCATCAAGAGCTAAAACCCACTCAATGCCCTGGCCGAAACCTTCAGCCAAGACTCGTCGCCATGCGTCGATCGGGCTACTTAGGTTGATCACGCAAACACTCAGCCATAACCATTGATTGTTACGAGGATTAAATCTAGCTTCCGCATAAACAGATATTGATTGAAGATAAATTACAAACCTTCCGTGAGTACGCTTGCCAGTCATAAAAATAACTGTATAATGTTCCGTCTACATAAGTCTTGGCCCACATCTTGCTTTAAGCAAGTCAACAAGCCACCCAAGCTGGTCCCTTCGTCTAGCCTGGTCCAGGACGCCAGGTTTTCATCCTGGCAACACGGGTTCAAATCCCGTAGGGATCACTTTTAAAGAACCGCTCTGACAACCCGTCAGAGCGGTTTTTTTATTGGCTTTAAAGGGGTTATGTGATTCTGGCTTATTTTCGTGTATTACAGTTTGTAACACGTTATCACAGTTTTTAACTAATTCCTGAGTCCCTATGTGAGTCCACTTCTGAGTCCCACTTTTCAATTGATCATCAAAGCGAGGCAGCTTCTCAATCAAATCTTTTGAGGCCATCTGTTCAAGATGAGCATACCGCTCAACCTGATTAGAAGTTTTATGGTTCATGAAGCTCTGAATATCTTTTTGGCCCATGCCGGTCTGACAGCCCCAATTGCAGGCGGTGTGACGGAATGAGTGAAAGACCAGCACCTTGCCATCAGGACGCACCGGCTCAATTCCCGCTTTCTTCATGTCATTGCGCAGGAACTCCACGCCCCATATGGGAAGTAGCCCCTCAAAAATTCGGCCTTTGGGGTTACGAGCCGCCCCTGGCAATTGCAATAACATCTCAAGCAGATCATCACGGATAAACTTGTGATTCTCCGAATCGTTCTTCTCGATGCTCGCTGGCACCATGAACACCGGGCTATCAATTTCCAAATGAGCATGACACCATTGCAGCTTGTAAAGCACGCTACGCCGGAAACCGGTCAGGACAGCAGCCAGATATAACACCTTGCGATCACCTGCCACAGTCAGCAACCTTGCGAACTCCTCAGGCGTGAACTTGTCCCGAATCTCCTGCTTGCCCTTCTTTGATAGCTTTGTGACCCTCTCAAACGGCATCTTGTCCAGATGCTCCCGTACAAACAGCACTTAGTGAAACCGACGATGGCATCCAAATAATCATTGAGCGTTTTGGGTTTAAAATTTTCCTCAACGTCAGCCCGCCATGCGGTAAAATCACCGGGCTTGATATCCGCAGGAATTGCCCAGCAACAATCACGGATCAGGCGCTTAATTCGACTTTTCAAATCGCTTAGGTACTGGGCACTACTGACCTCAGGTGCTTTTTCAGCAAGATATTGGGGCAGCAGATCAAGCAATGTCTTGGGCTTTGGTTTTTCGACTTCTTCAAGACCTGCCAGAATACGCTCCTGCTTCACAATGAACTCACGAGCCAACTGCACTGCAACCTGCTTATCTGTCACCCCCAAAGGATAACAGAGTGGCTTTAGCATTCCCGGCATCTTGTATTTCAACGTGTAGGTTCTGGCCAGCTTGATTTTGCCAGTCTTCTGATCTTTGCGTTTACGTTTAAAAATTTTACTCATGATTAACCCCTTTTCCATTTGTTCATGTACTGAATCACTTCGCCCGTATCGAACAGAGCTTTTCGCTTGGTAATCAGGATAGGCCGTGGCATTCTTCCCGCTTGCGACCATCGACGTATTGTATTTCTGTGAACATCAAACATCACGGCAAGCTCGTTATAAGTAACGTGCTTCATTTTCTGTAAAAGTTCTCGAATCTGTTGCATTTCAAACCTATCTTTCCATTTCCAATTAAAAATAAACACACCACAGCTATTGGCTACAACACACGTTGCAATCTCATCAACAAAACACTAAATAAAGGTATTCGAAACCGAATTGACTACGAATTAGCCGGTTTCTTTCTTCTTTTTGATCTTGGATCGCTGCTTATCGTCAGCGATAGACCTCAGAATTTTAGACAGTTCAGCTCTATCTTCTGAATTGCCTTCCATCAGCCCAGCAAAACGAACCAACATTTCACCAATCGGGCTAGATGCTGTCCGAATTGTTTTTTCCATTTCCGTAAGACCCCCCTTGATAACACGGCGTGCCACCTCAGAGCGATCCATCCCCATCTTTTCAGCGAGTATATCCAGCCGTTCAACAATACTTTCATCAACCCGCAGGTTCAATGGAACTTTGGTTTCTTTTCGTGCCATGCCAGAAGTGTATCACGTTTTGCGTACGAGTCAAGCGATAATCAGATTTTGGGCTAAAATACATTTAGGGCATCAAAATACACTACCCTAACCTTACTTAAGCCATCTGATTCATTAAATGAAATTGGTACAGGATTCTTAAACACCAATACTGACTCGATATTATCACATTTAATACTTACAAACTTTTCAACGAATGATCGATTTTCATTCAATAATTCCATTCTATCTAGATGTTTTTTCAACCGATCAGGATCACCTTTATCATCACATATACCGACAAATTCTTGTACTTGCCTGGCAACTTCACCCGTTGTTTTAGGAAACATTAGATTTTTACACTCAATGACCGCAATACGATTTTCTGTGGTATTCCACGCAAGAACATCAATATCACCGAAATTTTTCCCTGACGTTTCAATGCCTAATTCTGGCATTTCAACTTCAGTCTTGCATGACCAACCAGAACTAGCAAGCATGTTAGATACTTCAGAATTAAAATCATGTCCATCAATATTTCTCTTGTGACCAATCCAGTACTTCATTTCGTCGGTCTTAAAGTGGGAGTCGTCAAACTCTGCCCAATATGCACGGGTAACTCTGTACACATAGCCTTCTCTAATAAAAGACGGCGCAATTAAATAGACTGAATTTCTAGAAATATTTAATTGCATAATGGGCCTATAAATAGATGACAATCGTCTTCTAAATTTCCACGGGACAATATCTTTATGTGTGAATCCGCTGGGTGTATTTTCCCATTTCACCCTTTCTACCAAGCACAATTCATCTAAAATTCTTGTAAACACTTCATCTTCTAATCCTTGCTTGCCATATCTGGTGGATTCAATTCCGAAGCGCAACGCCGGGGAGTTTGTTGAGCACTTCGACGGGCGTTCGGTAA
>JAESSU010000434.1 GCA_016763955.1 Phycisphaeraceae bacterium
ATGCCCGTACTCGATGGCATGACCACCTTGGCCGCGCTTAAACGCAATCCCACAACCGCAAGCATGCCCGTCATCCTCATGACCAAGTATTCATCCAATCAGGTCACTGCCAAGTCCCGGGCTTTGGGTGCCGCAGAGGTCTTAAATAAAAGTGATTTAAAACTCCAAAGTCTCAAAGAAAAAATTGCTCACACGATAGGCTACACTCGCAAGGAAATTAAAAATTTACCCAACACCCCATTGATAACAGACAACAGCAATCAGAATTCGCCATCTGCACAAATGGGACAGTCTGATCCATGGGAACAAGCCGCCTTGTCGATCTGTGCGTGTACTGCTAGTGAAACGCGCGCAGCATTAGGCCAATCACGATTGCATTTGGTCTTTGAACAACTCAAAGAAGAAATTTCACGAATCCAACCGGATCAATTTCGACAATGCAGTCGACTGATTGAAACAGACCCTGCTGCAATTTGTAGTGTGTTGCAGTTTATCAATGCTGACATCATCGAGCCTGACCCAAAAATCACCCGTGTCCGCCAAGCCGTTGAATCATTGGGTATCCCATGCGTTCAAAAGATCATCCAAAATATGCCCGTCCGTCCGCATGATCCGCTCACCATGCCTTGGATCATTCACTGGTGGCGACATGCCATCGCGACTTCGCATCTTGCCGCTGCTATTGGCCCATTCGTTGGGATTGATGAAGACTCTGCCCGTGTGATGGGAATGCTCCATGACATTGGCAGACTACAATTACTCAACAGTGAAATTGCTCATAGTGTCATTAAAACCTATGACGTGGCACGCAATGTGGTTTTGCCCATGACCCACTGTGAACAGATTATGCTCGGTGTTGACCATTTAGAACTCGGTGCAGAATACTGTGAAACTCATGGCATGCCCCAAGCCATCGGCATGGCCTGCATCACACATGAATTTACCGACTCATTGCGAAATCAACTCCCCCCACAAGACCTTGCACGCAGCGCTCTGATTTGCACCTGTGACCAGATTGCCAATGCTGCGGGATTCCAAGCATTACCCGGAATTGATCTGCGACCCCTGCCTATGATTTCCAAAGAATTTCTTAAGGATGCCCATTTAGCCATTGAACAAGCACTCTCGCAGGCAACCGCCGACACCCACTGGTGGCTAGGCAAAGCCATCCCGCAATTGTGTCACGCCAAAGTTGATCTCACAGGCATCAACATCGTCCTGATCAGTTCCTTTAATAATCCGTGGAACCCTTACCGCCGATCACTGATTCTTGCTGGAGCCAATGTCTTAAGTGTTGCGAACCTGCAACAAGCCAGCGAACTGCCCCAGGTATCTGACATCGTCATCATCGATCAGACGGCAACTAATCTGCATGATGATGTGGTCCATCTAAACCTAATCGCTACACACTTTAATCAAACGCCTGTATTACTTTTGGCCCAACGTTCTGACGAGCCCCACGAACTGGTCGAAGAACAACAGTGGGCCATGCATGTCTACGCGACACCCATTCGAGCCGTTTCAATGTTTCAAGCGATTCGTAAACTCGTGACTGGCCCCAATGGAGAGCAAACGAAATGAATTTAACGCATTCACCTGAAACGATCGCTGCTGTCCAAGCGCCCTCGTTTAAAAATCAAAATACGCGTGCATGGGATCAATCTGCCCAAGTGGTATATTATTTCGCCTGTCATGCAAGACATGATCTAGCTAACGTTCACTGCGCACTGGGCATGTTAGAAATGGTCGAACAAATTCAAAAAGACCATCCAGAAACACCGCTACCTGCCGAACTAGACCCAGAAACAATTCGAACCAAATGCGGACAAGACATTAAAAAAGTCATCCGCATCTCCAATGCCATGATCCTACTTAGTCAAGCATCTGCAACCCCTGCCTATCAAGCCACACAAACAACAAGTCTTGCCAAGATCATCCAACAGCACATCACCGACCAAGTAGATAATCAGGAGTTAGATCCCAGTGCTTTATTAGCCAGCACTGACCAAGCCCGTGTTTTGAGCATGGGTGACATGCTTGGAACCGCCTTAGCAGTCTGTTTTTTCCAATGGACCCCATCGAGTCAGCCGCAGACTCAGATTCTTCAGGCTTGCATCACGCATCATCACCGCAGTGTCTGTTTGCACATCCCCAGCGACAATGCCGAAATGATCAATCAATTCGCAAACCAACTCAATGTTGCAAGCGACGATCCGCTCTCCGTCCCATTGGACCAACACTTAACCACCTGCACCGGCACGGTAGCTCTCTGGCTCGCCCGTCACATCATCATCATCCACGGCGGAAACCTAGCCGTAGACGCAAACAATCCAACCCTCTCACTGACAGTGACCTTGCCGACGATGGATTGATTACCAACCTAAAGCCCCGGAATTTATTTTGATAATATTACCCCTATTGCAAAAAAATCACTTGATCCCCCCTAAAGCCCGGGGGCTTTAGACCCCAGGATGCCTTTGTAATTTTGTCTTTACAAAAAATAACCCTTTGCATACGCTTGGACCATGGCCCTGATCAACCCCAACGCGTGGCATAACTTTTACCACTGCATTGGCAGCACCTATGGCACATGGCTCCGGGGTGACCGGCGAGGCTTTCGCACCCATCAACACCGCCAACACGTCCAAGGGGATTACAAACAACCCCCACCTCAAGGACTCTTCGAACCTATTTTTGAGTACAGCAAGCAAACGCTCAAACATCCCCCCGTCAAACTCACCTCACAGCAACGGAAAATACTTTGCCACGCACTCATTCAACAGTTACAAGATGATCATGCACAGCCCATTGTCCTTGCCATCGCGGAGAATCATTTTCATTTACTTGCTCGCTTTCCTGAATTAAATTCAGATCAACACACAACACACAAAACACATCTAATTTAATGACGGGCGTGATCCCTCGCCAAGATATTTTCTAGGACGTGCCCGGCAGTCTGCTTCCTATGTATTGGGGCAAGCCAACCTCAAGCCCCCGAGCCCCGTATGGGCAGTACGCCCGACCTGCAAACCTATTCACAGTCGAACGCACCAAATGACCGTCGCACGATACATTAAAGATCACGTGAACCAAGGAGCAGCCGTGTGGCATATCAACCGCGGGTATCTCTTTGAAATGGATTGATATTAATGAGAACCCCGGGTTCGGGATCATTTTCACGCACATCCACCTCACATCAATACAAATAAAAAACAACCCTCATCCAAATAAATGGAGGAGGGTTGTTTATTTTTGATATTCAATTGTCGGAATAAACGGTTGGGCTTAGTATCCCATTTCGTCCATGCCTGGAGCGCCGCCGCCACCCTTCTTTTCTTTGATTTCGCTGATCACTGCGTCAGTGGTCAGGAGCAGGGCAGAGATGCTTGCAGCATTTTGCAGTGCAACACGTTCGACCTTGGTGGGAACGATAACGCCCATCTTAATGAGGTCGCCGTATTCGTCAGTCAGAGCGTTGTAGCCATAAGCCGCTTCCTTGGAAGCTTCAACGTTCTGTGCCACAACACTACCGTCTTGGCCAGCGTTTTGAGCAATCTGCTTAATGGGAGCAGTGACTGCACGGAAGACGATCTGAGCACCGATTTTCACGTCGCCAGTGAGGTCCAGCTTAGCAATAGCTTTGCGAGCACGAAGGACTGCAGTACCGCCACCTGGGAGGATGCCTTCTTCGACCGCAGCACGGCAAGCATGCATCGCGTCTTCGACACGAGCTTTCTTTTCTTTCATTTCAGATTCGGTGGCTGCGCCAACGTTGATCTGAGCCACGCCGCCAGCAAGCTTAGCCAAACGTTCTTGGAGCTTTTCGCGGTCGTAGTCGCTGGAAGTACCTTCGATTTCACGCTTGATGGACTCGATACGGCCCTTGATGTCAGAGGTCTTGCCAGCACCTTCGATGATGGTGGTGTTTTCTTTGTCGATGATGATTTTCTTGGCACGGCCTAGATCGCTAAGTTCCAGCTTTTCGAGGTCGATACCCAATTCTTCCATCACGGCACGGCCGCCGGTGAGGGTGGCAATGTCTTCGAGCATCGACTTGCGACGATCACCAAAGCCCGGAGCTTTAACAGCTGCGACCTTCAGAACGCCACGAAGCTTATTGACCACGAGGGATGCGAGTGCTTCGCCGTCGATGTCTTCAGCGATGATGACGAC
>JAESSU010000435.1 GCA_016763955.1 Phycisphaeraceae bacterium
AATCGAAACCGACAAAGCCATGATCGAAGTACCAAGCCCCTCCTCAGGAACCATCGGCAAGCTCCACATCAAAGCCGGCGACACCGTGACCATCGGCCAAGCCCTTTTGGATATCGACGACAGTGGTGCCCCGGCCCCGGAAGCCCCGGAAGCTGCACCGGCCGCCAAAGCTCCTGCTGCAAAAAAAGTCCCCCAAGAAGCACCCGCCCCAGCAGTCCAAGCTCCCGTTGCTCAAGAAGCAGCTGCCCCAACACCAGCACCTAAAGCTGCTGCTCCAGCTCCTGCAACATCACCCCGTAAAATTGCCCCTAAGTCCACTGGCGGCGTCCCAGCAGGCCCAGCAACACGTCGCATGGCCCGCGAGTTAGGTGTCTCACTTAACAACCTCGCAGGCTCAGGCTCAGGCGGTCGCGTCACCCGTGAAGACATCATTGCTGCAGCTCGTAACATGGCTCCCGTCATTGAACGTAAAAAAGCAATGGACACGCCCGGCAGTGAAGCCAACGACTCATGGGGGCCAATCACCCGTGACAAGATGCCCAAAATCCGCAAAACAATTGCGGTGAACATGCTCAACTCAACGAACACCATCCCCCACGTCACCAACTTTGATGACGCAGATATCACCGAACTCGAAGGCATGCGCCAAGGTGCTAAAGACCAATTTTTGACCCAAGGCATGAAGCTCACCACCATGCCTTTCCTCATCAAAGCTTGCGCGATGGCATTGCGGAAAAATCCAACCGTCAACGCATCCGTCGATATGGATAGCAACGAGATCATCTACAAGCAATACATCAACATCGGCATTGCCATCGACACCCCACGAGGCTTAGTCGTTCCAAGCCTGCGAAACGTAGATCACCAAAGCATTGCTGAAGTCACCGAATCACTTGCTAGCACCGTCGAAAGTGTTCGCAACAACAAGTTTGGCATTGATGACCTGCGAGGCTCAACCTTCACCATCTCCAACTTGGGCGCGATTGGCGGAACCTACTCCACCCCCGTGATCAACCCCCCAGAAGTAGCCATCCTACTAGTGGGTCGCAGCCGTCAAGTGCCTACCGTGATGAAGGATGGATCGATTCAAGCTCGCTTGATGATGCCCTTAAGTTTGTCTTACGATCATCGTCTAGTCGATGGCGGCGCCGCCGCTCGTTATCTCAACGACATCAAAGCCTTCCTCCAAAACCCCGGCATGCTACTAATGGGCCTATAAACCGGACACCCCCAATAGCCATTGATAAAACGAAAACCCGGGGGACTTTAGTCTCCTGGATCGACAACCCAACAAACCAACGACACCGCATGTCGCAGACTCATAAAATAAAGAAAACGCGGGATGAAGCTCAACACTTCATCCCGCGTTTTTTTTTATTCACTCACATTACCAATTCAACATTGATAACCGATTCACAAACACTGCTTCAATATAAATTTCTACTGAAAATATTGATGCACAAAAACAATCAAGCTCAAAAGTACAAAATAAAACGGCCATACAGAAACAGACCTCAGCCCTGTGACAAAAAGACATAAAACACACCGTTGCCCACATTCCAAACTAACGACAAAGGTATCTTGCAGTGTTGCCGAATTTGCATGAAGCTTTTCAATGTAATTGTTATATCTGCTTCTAAAACCTTTTTCTAAGCCCAAGTAATACGCATCAAGAAAAAAAAATAACAATGTAGGAATCAACGCAATCCACACATAATCTGGCAATTTTTTATCAGCAACAGCAACCAAGATAGCTGAAACCAAAGTGATACACCACGTCTTGCATGACGCGCTATTAGCCGACATACGACTAATAACGCCTTGTAGTGTTACAAGGTAGCTAAGTACAGATGGTGAATCGTGATTAATGTTGTTCAATTGTCTAGCTCAAAAGTTTTTTCTAATTTTCCCAGTTCCAACGATACAACGCACCAGCATCTGGAACGCGAGTATAATCTCCCGTTTTATACCCTATCATTTGGATGATTTTCTTATCCAAATCTCTTGCCATTTTTACTTCTTTTAAAACACCCTGTGCTTTATAAGTTTTTTCCCCGACCAATACAATGACCATCTCAGATCGAGATATAGCCCTACGCGCCTTGTCTGGCCAATCCTTTTCTGCCACAGCTTCTTTGAGTGACAAATCAACGATCTCAAAAGGTGAATCTTTAAGTTTTGACTGCCCAATAATGAATTCTTTTAGAACTCTATCATTATCAAAATCAAACGACACAAAAATTTTTGTCTTTACCATATCAGCTACAGCCTTGTGTAAAATTGCTCCAGCAATACCCCCCGTTAATATCCCTTTGATACCCGGTTTGATTGCATTACCCAAACAGGACCCGATGCATATTGAACAAGCAAGTGACGGATCAAACGTACTTTCATGTACCTTGCAATACTTACCGGCATGCTGGGAGCTATTCTTGCATCGTTTTCCTAATTTCGTTTTAGCCTTACAGACAGCCATTCAATACACCATTAAATCAAAAAAACAATACAAAAAAATCTAATTATATTATACCACAAAAACATTCACTACTAAATAAACTTCATCTACGCATAGCTCATTCATCCAGACTTAAAGCCAGTACACCGGATAATGTCTTTTAGGATTGGTCGAAAGGTTATTAACTAATAACGCAACAACCAACATCACCAAAGCGCCAGCAAGTACCGGGCATAATACATATTGATAGCCAAGCAGATGAACTTTGTCGCCACCAATAACAGCGATCAATGCAGTCGCGCCGCCGGGCGGATGCAGTGTCCGCGTAAAATGCATCCCCACAATTGCCAGTGAGACTGCCATGGCACTGGCGAGTATCGGATTCTTTTCCATCAGCACAAAAACGGTAACGCCAATCACTGCGGAAACCACATGTCCGCCCACCAGGTTTCGGGGTTGTGAAAATTCAGCCAGTGGTGCGCCATAGAGAAGCACAGCAGTGGCTCCAAATGAGCCGATGACAAATAGATTGTCGATTGAGAGGAGGTTCAGGTATTGCCCAAGTGCCCCCACAAGATAAATCCCAAGAAACGCTCCGATCCACGACCAGACAATTTTTTTTACTGGCTTGCGTGGCGGACATTGCCCTGTTACTTTCATCCGTCGAAAATAGTTTTTCATAGATTTTAAGTACTCAGTCATTATGAGGTGATTTCGTCGCATTGCATCATACCAATCACGATTAAAACTCGTGCGTGACTGACCTGGCGAATGTA
>JAESSU010000436.1 GCA_016763955.1 Phycisphaeraceae bacterium
CGCACAGCCCGCCAAATGCAAAACTCTACCCAAATCTGCGGCATCCACACCGGATTAGTATTGTTCGCACAAGGTAACAATACATACTATCCGGGCATCAATACCATTGGCACTGTATTGACCGCAGCAACTGCACTAACGATGTACCCAACTGGTGCTCAATCAACTGAAACAGGTGCGGAAGTACCCTTCCGTTTTCGTGAATTACTAGAAGACAACTACTTCACAGGTGAATACATTACCAGCCCTTCCGAAACGCTAGATGAATGGGCCAGCGGCGATGTCACCAAAGCGAATTTTTCCTACGCATTAGATGACATTTCAGTCGCAGGTGGACGTCGCAATGAATGGCGTGAAACATCAAACTCCGAAGCAGTTGTACTAGGCGACCGTGCCAAACTCAATGGTGCAGGATTTGTAAAGAGTGTTCATACCAACCCCACAGTTAGTACCAACGAATGGCGTGGTAGTGTTGGCTTTAATGACAACCATGTCACCTTTGAAGCCACACATGATCAGCTTGATACCCAGTTTGCTGATACCTCAGTGACCAACGACAACCTGTTCAATACAGTTGGTGTTATAGCGACCAATGACTACGCTCCCACTACCGGCGGCCCTATTGTTGCAGCTCCTGACAATGGCAACCTTGCGTGGGAAACTTCTTCTAGTGGTATTGATCTTATTAATTAACCCCAAGATTGCATACTAAGAACTCTATATTAAAAGTTTATTCAATTAGCGTTCAATCTAAATACTTAAAATCGATCCCTATTTAATTCATACTGAAAGTACTCAATGATGAAAACGAACAAAGCATTCACACTTATCGAACTTCTTGTGGTGATCTCGATCATCGCGCTACTCATTGGCATTTTGTTGCCCGCACTCGGTGCAGCACGCCGAACCGCACGCCAGATGCAGAACTCCACGCAAATTCGTGGCATCCACACCGCATTGGTGCTCTTCTCACAAGGTAACAATACCTACTATCCTGGCCTAACTACCAAAGGCAAGATTCTCGCTGCCGCAGCTATTTATGCAGCTGGTGATCAAAATACCACTGCGGACGAAACAGGTGCGGCAGTAGGCTTACGTTTCCGTGAACTCTTGGAAGACAACTACTTCACCGGTGAATATGCCGTGAGTCCTTCCGAAACCAAGACCCGATGGGCCGGTTCAGGCAATGAAGTCACTGCTTTGAATCTTTCCTATGCCATGCTTCAAATCACCACCACTGGCAAGCGTGATAACGAATGGCGAGACACGAGCAACAGTGAAGCCGTTGTGCTCTCCGACCGTGCCAAGACCCATGCAACTGGTAAAGTAAAGTCCGTTCACACCAACCCTTCAGGCACGACCAACGAATGGCGTGGTAGTGTTGGCTTTAATGACAACCATGTCACCTTTGAAGCGACTCACGACCAGTTGAATCTACAGTATGGTGATTCAAGTATCACAGCTGACAACTTATTTGATAATTCAGATGCTAATACGCTCAGCGTTACATCAAACGATGCTCCAATGGTATTTGATGGTACCAGTAGCATGATCGAATAAGCCCTCTTTTGTTTTACATATCAGTCATCTAACTTGACTGAAACAAGCATCTACGACACGGCTCGTCATTTATTGACGAGCTGTGTTTTTTTATGCACGCAGTACATTCATCAGCGACCATCATAAAGGCAACGGACTGACACAGTCCGACTCGCCAAGACATTGTGTTATCGCAGCGATTGTGTCATAGAGACAGGCTGCGTGTGTTTATGCATGCAGTACGTTCATCATCGATCATTAAATAAAGGCAACGGACTAACACCGTCCGGCTCGCGGAGGTACCCGATACACATGCCTTGGCGAGCCGTGTTGTGTCAACACGGATTTGCTAAAAGCAAAAAATCAAAACCGGACCCAATTATCCCCCACCTGCCATCGGCAAAGTACGTTGGCGACGAATGTATTGATAAACATTATTTAAATATTGTTCGTCCTTGACCGGTTTGGTAGAGCCACATTCGGCCCACCATGATGTGACGGGTTTGCCCCAGCGTTGTGAGAGTTCTTCACCAAGCCAACGTTTGAGCCACTTGAGAATCGCATCAGGTCCAATGGAATACTTTGCATCTAATAACACATGAACGTGATCACCTTCAACAGGTGCTGCGGCAATGCGATGCTGCCATCGTCCGCGATCACATATTGCGGGCATGATCGATTCGACCACCGCGCGTTGGGGCCAGTGAGCAGGATCGGGTTAGCTTTGAGCAGATCACGTTCAATATTTACACGGGGGATATCTAACTTTACAAAATCCTGATTGATTTGATTGTGCTTCCTGTCCACGGTTAGCCGGTGATCACCGTGGAGGCGTGTTGCATACATGCCAAAAGTAACATGCCATGTGGTTTGAGATGGGTCAAGCTGTTGGAACATAGATATATTGTATGTTAATTAATCATCGATCATCACCAAGGCAACGGACTGGCACAGTCCGGCTCGCTAAGGCATAGTGTGATCGCGGGCTGAACAGTTCAGCTCACGGAGGCAACCTATACACATGTCTTGGCGAGCCGTGTTGTGTCAACACGGATTTGGCACAGGCAAAAATCACAAAGGCCCCGAACTGACATCGTTGGGCTCGCGAAGATATTTATTGTTTTCACCTTTACAGGGGATAGGTCTGCTGACGTTATGTCGATACCCTGTCACCATAAAGTGCATCTTAAACGCGCACTTTTTCATAATAAAGCCATCGCCAGTGTACTGGCTGACGATGGTTTTATATTAACCTATCAATTCACACAATAGACTACGGCATTTCCGGGGGCGAGCAATACTGGGGGGGACCTATTGCTCGGCTGTAGCCTTTTGTATTTCAACTCAAAGACTGTTTAAACCAATCTTGATCATAAAAATGATTCACCGGCGTGGGGTTCGCTTCATATTCCTTTAAATAGGTTCGCAATGCATTAACACATTCGTCGCTGATACTATCTGGGAGCAATGAGACCACGGGATAACCTGCGACACCTTTATACAAAGACAAGTGCTCTAGGAACCGAGCGGGGGTCACAGTCGGATCGTTGCCACCGATATGATCCAGATTAATGACCTTCCCTGGTGATGAATATTGACAGACTTTAAAGTGTGCTAATGTCACCGCTTTCCAAACTGTTTTGTCATTACAAAGTACGTCGTTGGTACGGATGACATCGCCATACTGAGCAAAGAAAATATCTGGCTGGTGAATCTCCACTTCGACGGTGGGA
>JAESSU010000437.1 GCA_016763955.1 Phycisphaeraceae bacterium
AAAAAAATCGATAGTTGGCGACTTGATGACTGTACGTTGTATGTGACGCTTGAGCCGTGTGCAATGTGTGCAGGAGCGTTAGTCAATGCACGCTTACCGCGATTGGTTTACGGAGCAACGGATCCAAAAATGGGATGTGTCGACACGCTATATCAACTATGCAACGACCCGCGTTTTAACCATCGCATTGATGTCACCAACGGCTTGCTAGCAGATCAAGCAGGACAACTACTAAGCGACTTTTTTAAAGCAAGACGTGGAAAGACCAAACCACCAAAACCCAGAGCCTAATGAATTTCAAATTTCGAATTTTGGATTTCGAATTGGGCAAAGGCATCGACAATGCAGCCCCTCCGAAGAAGGCACATGACCTCCTATACCAGTCATCAATGAACTTATCCTGTTACTTGTGACGCGGCCCCCGGAAACTTTTTTAGGACTCCAAAGCGTTTTTAACGCATTCAAAATCATACCCGATGGGGATACACAGTCTCTTTGTGGTCTACCGAATTGATCAACGTTTACAAGTCCGTATTTAAATTCGAAATCAATTTTCACATAAACCCTGCATCGCGGAGTTTGTCCATGGTCATGCCATCTGCGTTGTTGCTGTTACGGGTGAGCCAATGCAAAATAGTTTTAGAAACGATGTCGGTTTCGAGGTTCACATTTTGACCGGTCGTAACATCCTTAAGCGTCGTCATCGTTAAGGTTGTCGGGATCAATGCGACATCGAAGGTGCTGTCCGTTATTGAAGCAAGGGTCAGACTCACGCCATCGATACACACGGAACCTTTGGGGACAATTGCATTGATCAGTTCCGATGGGGGCGCAACGGTGATGCGAAATTCTTGTGGTGTAGCAAGTACCTTAACGACCTGCCCCATGCCATCGACATGTCCTTGAACAATGTGCCCGCCCATCGCCGTGTTTGCGGTGAGGGATGATTCAAGGTTCACATGATCCCCTACAGCCAATTGTCCAAGGCGTGAACAACTAAGCGTTTGTGAAATCACATCAAAATAGAGCAGGTTTGATTCCTGATTTGTCACCGTCAAGCAAACGCCGCTGACACAAATCGAGTCCCCTAGCTCAAAGACACCATTACGCGGCTTCCAGACTCCGACATCCACGCCCAGACGTTTGCCCCCGGACACCGTGGTGAGACTGTGGATGCGACCGATTGTTTCAACAAGACCTGTAAACATCGCTGCATTGTAACGTCAAGATAATACGCTGGGTATCTTAGACACCTAATTTCATAATTCAACGACTGGTAATACAGAGTCCTGCTTTATATGATGCATCATTCATATCATCGCTTACAACTGATCGTGGGAAGGATAGTGCGTGGCGAGTAAACAACTTTCGTTCTGTATTGTTTTTGTTCTATGTCTAGGCATGACGAGCGTAATGGCTCAGAAGCCCAAGCTCAATTCATCTGGTTCTCTTGCAGGGCCCGGCGTGATCACGTCTGATTCATGGGGGGTCGCTAAGGCCACCGTCGAGAATCCGACCCCGCAAGACCAGAAACTTCTGGCAACGGTCACATTCAATAAAAACGCAGCTCTGTCCAACGTACAGTTTGCTAGAGAATTCTGGATTCCTGCAAACAGCAAACGGGATATTTTTATCCCGATCAAGACACCGGCATTTTCACTAAACACCAAGGCTCTCGATGCTCAAGTTCAACTGTTAGACACGCAGGGTAATTCGGATATTTTCCTAAGCCGAGACAGCGCATTTTACCGCACCGCGACCACTTCACGCCTCATGGCCAAGTTGCTAAATCCAAAGAACCCTTACAATTCCCAGTTGACCTCCAACCTTCAAAAACAGCTAGGCAACAACCAACCCTATCAAAATTACCCCGCCCATCTCATGCCCGAAGATGCTAATTTGATGACAAACATCGGTGTCTTACTGGTGGGCCACTCGGACATCAATCTCAATCCGATGCAGATGCAAGCATTACGACAGTGGGTTCTTAATGGTGGACAGTTGCAGATTCTTCTACCTGAAACGGGGATGACGTTTTGCCGGGCATTGCTCGGTGATCACCTACCGATGCAAGTCGTTGATCAAACGAATCTCACCAGCGTGATCCTTAAGGGCAAAAACAAATTCCGACAAGGAGCCTTAACGGCGCGGATCAGTCATAAAAGTCCACAACCTCGCGGATGGAACCTAGGCAATCTCAAACCAAATCGCGTTGATATCAATGGCGGTGGAACACGGTTTAGAAATCCAGACCACACAAAACGCACGGTCATTTCAAGTACCGCCAAGTTGTCACCGTCATGGTCCAAAGCACAGTTTAAAGGCCGTCTGCGGCTATCGCATAACACAGCCGATTCGGGCGTGGTGATGCGTGTGACTTTTCTTAACGCCAATCAACAAGTCATAGGCGATGCCATTGATCTTGTGAAAAATGTCACCTCGCGTTGGCAAAACTTTTCCAAAATAATCAACCTCCCCGAAAATGCCGTGCAAGCCAAAATAGAAGTTGGATTGGAAAACACCGCTGGCATACTTTGGGCCTCTAGCTTGGGCATCATCCCGACTCGGATGCACTTTGATCATCCAGTGGCATTTTGGCGAGTGCTTGCGCCAACATTACAGACCCACCAGAGCCTGATGCAAGACGGCTGGCCGATGATGCTACGAAAAAAAATAGGCCGTGGCAGTGTGACGTTGCTAACCCTTGGGATCCAATACTGGGCAACGATCAGTCAAACCAACAGCCCAATAATCGACAGAGCGTTTCGCACAACACCCTCATCTAAAATCAAGGTGCCGATGAATCTTGAACTGCTTACAAAAGTCAACACGCAACAAATCGGCTATCAAGTTCTTTCACGAACCCCGGTAATGATCTGCCTGATTAGTCTGTTCGTCATCATGGTTCTAGCAAGTCTTCTATTCTGGAAACAAGGGCGACCTGAGTTACTTGCTCCAGTGAGTGTGCTGCTTGCCTTACTCACTGCGGGCATCATTTGGGGACTAGGACTCACCCATCATCGCCAGACCCCTTTGACCATTGCTTCAATTCAACTTGCAGAAATCGAACCCGTCTCCAACTATGCTCTGACGGATGGTGTGGTCTGTACCTATAGTCCAACCCGTCTGCAATCACCATTGTCCGCAACGCTAGGAGGCGTGATCTGGCCGGACCTTTCAGGTTCCACCGGCAAGCTCCTACGCATGAAATGGACCGACAGTCACAAATGGCAATGGGACAATCTCGAATTACCCGAAGGCTCCACGCGAACCCATGAAATTCACCGCGTGATGCCCTTACAACAGCCCGTCAAAGCGGTCGCATCCTTCAACCGTCAAGGAATGATCTGCACCATTGAATCAGGCCCTTACGTGGGCATTGATCACCCTATCATCGCAAGCCGTAATGACCATGCAGTGGGTAAAGTCACAGGGCAGGACAACTTTACGGTCACCTCTGATCTAACGCTTGGACTGGATCAATTTGTCAACAGCACCACCATGACAGCCACAGACATTCAACGCCAAGAGGTGTATCGCAGTCTGATCTACCCCAACGCTGATACACTCGATGCCCATGCGTACCCGTCAGTTCCATCAGCGATGTGGTGGTCAAAGACAATGGACATGGGCATGACCCAAGGCTCTGATAAGGCTCAAAATAAACAGTACGCAATTGTTTGTGTCCCTCTAAGCTATCAACGACCTGCTCCGGGAAGCACGTTTGTGATCCCGTCCCCCGTACTTGAGCCCACCGTCTGGCGTGACGGTTCAAATGCACGAAGTATGGTGATCAATCCCATCAACAAGCGATGGATTTCAGTGGTGTCCCAAGAAGTACAGTTTAAACTAGCCTTCCAAATTCCCCCGCAATTACTACCGCTTAAACTTCATAGCGGCGTCCTCACAGTCGACTTTAAAATGTCCGGCCGAAGCCTGATTATCACCACAGCAAACGGCGAAGAAATTGCGCGTCATAAAGATATTGCCAGCCGTATTAACATTCCCATCCGCACAGATCAACTAAAAATAACCCCACAAGGAAAAGTCATTTTGGGCTTCGAAGTAACCCCACATGACAACCCACTTGATAATCACATGTGGAATCCATCAGGTGGTGTCCGCTTGGAACTCACTGCTGTGGCGAAATAAGTTTAACACAAACAAATAATCAATCACTCCACTTTCAGGAGATTCAGATGGCATCAGACGTCGTTGTACAAACTCAAAACCTTACCAAAAAATACGGTGATTTCACATCGCTTGACGCATTGACGATCAATGTCACCCGTGGCAGTATCCTTGGATTCATCGGGCCCAATGGTGCAGGAAAAACCACCACGATCAAAATTCTTGTTGGACTCGCCAAGCCCACCAGCGGCTCGGCAACCATTGCAGGAGTTGATTGTGTCAAGGGTGCAAAGCAAATCAAAAATCTCGTCGGCTACATGCCCGATACTTTTGGCGCATATGACAATATGCGTGTCCGTGAATATCTGGACTTCTTTGGCGCTGCATTTAAAATCCCACGTAAACAACGTGTCAAACGCATTGAAGAAGTCATGGACATCACCGGCTCGACCTACATGAAAGACCGCTATGTCGAAGCTTTATCTCATGGGATGAAACAGCGATGCGCAATCGCCCGAACCATGCTCCATGATCCAGAAGTTCTGATCCTCGACGAACCGGCAAACGGTTTGGATCCCAACGCTCGCATCGACATGCGTCAAATCCTTTTGCGACTTGCGGACATGGGCAAAACACTGATCGTCACCAGTCATATTCTCCCGGAACTTTCGCGTATCTGTAACACCGTGGCCATCATTGCATCAGGTAAACTCCAAGCCTTTGGCACACTCGCAGATATCATGCGAAACCTGAGCCAAAAACGTCAGTTTGAAATTCAATTACTCAGCGGCCAAACCGTTAAGCAAACAGCAGACCTCGTCCGACAAGGACTTGGCGAAGAAGCTCAAGTCCAAAGCTATGAAGCACAAGCGATGGTGCGAATCACAACCACGCGAACAGATCAAGACCTTGCCAGACTACTTAACGCACTCACTAAAATGAAACTAGGTGTCTGCCAATTCCGCGAAATTGTTCAAGACCTCGAAGACGCTTTCCTCACCGTCACCGGCACCGGC
>JAESSU010000438.1 GCA_016763955.1 Phycisphaeraceae bacterium
GTATGTAATGTTGATAACACGACGTGGCCGGTGAGTGCTGCTTGGACTGCAATTTTAGCTGTTTCGGGGTCACGAATTTCACCGACCATCACCACGTCCGGGTCTTGTCTTAATAATGCCCGCAGGGCAATTGCGAATGTGAAGCCTGCTTTATCGTTGGTCTGGAACTGGTTGACACCTTGAATACTACTTTCGACGGGGTCTTCTACGGTGGAGATATTGACGGTGGGGTCGTTTAGTTCGATAAGCGATCCGTAGAGTGTGGTGGATTTACCGCTACCTGTTGGGCCGGTGACAAGAATGATGCCGTTGGGCCGGTGTAGTGTTTCTTTCCATTGTTTGAGCAGGTCTTGGTTCATGCCTGCGTTATCTAGTGATGCGACTTTGTTGCGATTATCCACAATTCGCATGACCACTTTTTCGCCAAACTTCCCGGGCATGGTTGAGACACGAAGCTCGATGGGATGTTTGTTGAGCATGACGGTGATCGCGCCGTCTTGCGGGACTCTGCGTTCGGAGATGTCCATTCCTGCCATGATCTTGATACGGCTCACCACGGCGGGGAGCATGGCATAGGGCGGACGCATTTTTTCAAACAGCTTGCCATCAATGCGATTGCGGACACGGAAGGTATTGTCATCGGGCTCAATATGGATATCTGAAGCACCTTCATCGACAGCACTAAAGATAATATAGTTAACGAGCTTGATGATTGGCGAGTCGTCAGCTGAAGCCTCAAGCGAGTGCATGTCAGGGATGTTGCCCTCGACAAGTTCCATCGCGTTGGCACCCTCACCCTCCACAATCTCATCAATCACAAAAACATCTGCGTTGGGCAGATGTGCTTCAAGTGTCGCTTGAATATCCTTGAGCGTCACAGCCACAATTTGCACTGGACAATCACTTAGGCGGCTGACTTCTTCAATTAGAAAAACGTTAGTGGGTTCATTGACCGCAACGGTAAGCTTGCCACGCACATGAAACAAAGGCAGTACCGAATGCTTTTCGAGAAACTCACGGGGAAGCAATTCGACGACTTTCGCATCGCTAACCTCAGGGCTAATCCGCGCAAAAGGTACATCATAAGCATCCGCTAACGTTTCACAGACCTGCTCTTCGGTGACCAGATCAAGTTCAATGAGAATTTCGCCCAACAATTTTTTGTGGCCGCGATTGCGTTGATAGTCCAGCGCTTGGGTAATTTGCTCCTGAGTGATCAACCCTTTTTTAAGCAAAAGATCACCGATACGCACAGGCTTACTGACCTGTGGTGTAACATCGGTGTTGCTCCTTGGTTGCTCAGTTTTTGCAAACATTTAATAACAATTCTCCCCACTGCTGGGGCTTACTCTAGGCTAGCCAACGCACTGTTGACATCATCGTGAACGGGCAATCGCCCTGCTAATCGTGTTATATGCAGTACGGTCTTAATAGGCTCAGACAGACGGACAAGTCGAATCTGTCCAAGTCGTTCTGCACAAAGATCTGTTAACCAAAGCAGACTTTCTAACCCTTGAGAATCGACATATTCCAATTCACTGCAATCCACGATAAAGTCCGCAACACGATGTTCGTCCAGATGGCCAAGCACACTTCGCCTAAAACTATCCACGTGATCAGCGGTAAACTCGCCCTTGAGCTGCAACGCACAAGCATGGCCGATTTCGTCAAAAAAACACTTCATTCTATAGTGTCCTTATTCTGATATTTCGGGCTTTACATCGTGTTCGTGTGCAGCTTGATGTGACTGAACCATTTCAAAGAAGGGTTCAAAATTTAGGTTCAAAAAGACAGAAGCCAAGTCCGGATCAAACTGCGTGCCTGAGCAACGTCTTATTTCAGCCATCACATCTTCATGTTTCAAAGCACGACGATAGGTGCGGTTCGTACTCATCGCATCAAACGCATCAGCTAGACCAATCACTCGGCCAAAGAGTGGAATATCTCCTCCTGAAAGCCGATGCGGATAGCCATTACCATCCCATCGTTCATGGTGATAAAGCACACCCGGAATCAGGTCATGCATCTGACGGATATCTTGAAGAATACGTGCGCCAATTTCCGGATGTCGCTTGATGAGCTCAAACTCTTCAAACGTCAGCCGACCGGGTTTGCAAAGCACTTGTTCAGGCACACCAATCTTGCCCACATCGTGGACTAGGCCCGCAATGTAAATCCGTTCACAGGTCGCCTCATCAAGTCCAACCGCTTGTGCAAGATTGCGTGACATCAAGGCCACGCGTTCGGAATGACCGTGCGTGTAGCTATCTTTGGCATCGATGGAACTGGTCAACGCATGGAGTGTGCCTAGGAACATGCTTTGCATGTCTTCATAGAGCATCGCGTTTTGTAAAAAGATGGACATGGTGCTTGCTAATGAGCTACAGAGCTTCGAATCAATGCTGCTAATGTGAGAATCATCAAGCTTGTCTGCACCAAAGATCAAACCAAAAGGCACGCCATCACGCACCAAAGGAACCACCAATAAATGATTGGCCAAATCCTGTAAGCCAGGAACATTTAATTGCGACAAATCGTCGAGTACGATCGGCTTGCCACTAGAAGCCAACTCATCAATGAGTTGTAAACCAATTTTTTTAAGCGAACGTTTACTCGTGGGCAACGAACCCGCTGAAAAAGCTTGCCCCGCTAGAACACAAAGATTGTCACTATGATCAGCGATCTGAAGCACCATCCAACGCAAGCCCACAACTTGTTGAAGTTCAGTACAGGCGTTACTCAGGAAACTATCAGGTGTCTGATTAACCATCATGTTCGAAGAGAGTTTATACATCAAACTCAACTCTTCGTAACTCTCAGCAAGATGCTGACTCATCGCTTGCAATTCATGCACACGACGATCCAGTTCCACGGAATCCTGCTTCATCCATCCCATGCACAAAGCCATGCGACGAATTTCTGATGAACTTAAAAGACTGGTTCGATCAATACGCTGTAAGGCTGCTCGGACATCAAGCTTGTTTTGATCACATAGCAGTAACATATGCTCAGAATCCAACAAGTCTTCGCCACAAAGAATCGCCACAGGAACTTGACTGTTAGGAACACTTGAAGATCGACGACGTCGTTTTGCTGGCAATGGGACAAAGTAAACACCAGGCCATACCGCAACAGCTTCCCCTGAACGTTCAATCAGTTGCAACCACATGCGAGCCACCGTTGCACGGAACGCTGGGGATTGCAAAATCATTCGTTCAATCGGATGCAAATCACCTAGCGGTGAACAAACACCGTTAGCATCGACCATGGCGGCGGAAATTCCCAGATCGCCAAGGCGTTCGATGAGTCGATCATTGATGACCGACGATTCAGTTGGACGTAGTAAACTGGTCACGATATTACAGCTACTCCCGAATCAATATTGAGCAATTGCTCGACACGGTTTAATATTTCACGCGGGCTAAAAGGCTTACTAAGCACCTCAACGATATTGGTCTGGCGAAGCTGATCATCATCCAATCCAAAACCACGAGCCGTGAGCATCAGAACCGGGGTGTCAGCCGTCTGTTTATGTTGACGCATTTGAATGCATAACTCCAGGCCTGTCATGATGGGCATTTGAAAATCAGTGATCACCACATCAGGACAATGTTCTAAGGCAAGCTCTAAAGCTTCCTCACCATCCTCAGCGGCGATGACCTGATACCCTGCACGTGTAAGCTTCAAACTCACCACATGCACAATATGGGTTTCATCATCTACGACTAAAATGACTGGGGGTTTTCGATCCATGGATTTCTCGTCTATTTATCGACCCATACGTTAATTAACGGCCATTGCACTACATTATGTTTTCGGCCATAGGAAGGGTATACATGAACACACTTCCAACATTCACTTCACTTTGTACTTGAACTTTTCCGCTATGTACCGTTTCTATGATGTGTTTCACCAAATTCAACCCCAAACCTGTGCCTTTGGCTATTTTTTTGTGACCAATAACACGGTAGAACTTATTAAACACATGTGTCAATGCTTCTTGGGGAATACCAATTCCGGTGTCTTTAACGAATACATTGAGCATTCGTGTGTTTTCATCTGCTTCCACACTCACTTGCACCGTGCCGCCGCTAAGCGTGTACTTAATGGCATTACCCACAAGGTTCAACGTCGCTTGCCAAAGCATGTCTCGATCCGCAAAGATATGATGGATCATCGGGACGGACTCTTCGACTAAAGTAATGTTCTTGGCCCGGGCTTGGGGCTGCATCACATCCATGATCTCGTGTACGATTTGACCGACATTGACATACTCACGTTGGACTTTCACCACACCGGATTCAATCCGTGAGATGTTAAGGATATTATCGATGAGTCTTTGTAAGCGGTTGGTTTCACCTTGAATAATATTGTAAAACTCAGCCCGTGTTTCCTCATCACCCGCTTCACCGTCGATGAGCATTTCCATGTAGGCTTTAATACTTGAAAGGGGTGTTTTAAGTTCGTGTGAAACGTTGGAGACAAAATCGCTTTTCATCTCAGCAATCTGCTTTTCTTTGGTCACATCACGCAACACAGTCACGACACCTTCAACAGCTTGGTACGATCTAGGGTTTTCGTCTTGTTGCATATTGGTCAACGTGACATCATAAATCACCTTGCTATTGCTATTTTCCAGGCAATACTCAGAATGCTTCGCATGTTTTTTATAAGACGCTTCACGCGTGTCCTTGATCATGTCTACTAGTTTTTTTTCTCTGACAACACGATCAATGGGACGATGCAATGCTTCATCGAGTTCAAAGTCCAACACGCGGGCGGCGGTGGCATTGGCAAGTGCAACTTCGTTAAATGAATCCGTCACCACCACCGCATCTTCAATCGCATCAAGGATCGCTAACGCATGTTGACGTTCAGCTTCCGCTAGCTTCAGATGCAATTCCAGCTCACGTCTTTTAGCGGTGAGCACTTCAATGCGGTCGTGATACTTCATCCCCAAACGGTTAATCGCTTTGGAGACATCTTCAAGGCCCATGAACATCCCCGGTAATGCAGGCGCTAAGCCAGACGATGCCATCGAATCAATATGGACTGTTAAGCGTTTGAGTTCGACTTGGTAACGGCTCATCCAAATCGCATGAGATAGCCCAATGACAACGCCCACGGAAACACCGATGATGATCACCCCCGTCATGGATCCCTGCGTCAGGATTAAGCCTGACCGATGGGCGTAGAACAGGAATACACAGACAATTGTGCTGCTAAGAAGCATGATGCCGAAGCTGGCATATTTTCCTGTAATAATTCGCTCCATCGATGGATCCTTAGAACAAAATCATTTGACTAAACAAACTATTTACGGCGTGATTGCCGACAATCGTGTTAACAAATCCCGAGCACGTTGATCTTCAGGTTCACGTCCAATGGCTTGGGCATATGCTTGTGCAGCAGCTTGAAATTTGCCTAACTGCTCAAGACTTAAGCCTTGCAAAATAAAAGGCTGTGCAGACTCAGGCATCAGCTGCGCAGCACGTGAGAACATCTGAGCTGCGCGCTCTGGCTGTCCGCGTTGATACCAACACAAACCCGCAATGAGATAACCTTCATGGCGATCCGGTGACAGCGTCTGCAACCGATTGCCTGCCATGAGTGCCGTGCGTATGTCTTGTTGTTTTAACGCGACATTACCTAGTCCGACCCATGCCTCAATTTCTTGAGGATGACGCTGACGCATTTGATCATATAAATTGCGAGCTTTAGTGAGTTCATGTGTCTGTTGGTAACAACGAGCCAGGCTATATTGAACGTCAACACGGCTCGTATATTCATCATTTCGCAATAACTGTTCATAGACTTCTACCGCTTCACCACGACGACCTGCATCCACCAGCGTGCGAGCGAGTTCTTCAAGCGTGCCAAGAGCATCAGGGGCTAGTAAATTCGCTTGACGGTAATAAGAAATGGCGTTGATATAGTCCAACTGCATACGGTAAATGACCGCCACTGCAACACGAATGCCTGCGTTCTGATCAAAGTACTTCACCTTGGCTAACAAGCGTTGCAAAGCAGCATCTTCCTGATGCAACGATAACTCCATCTCAGCAACAGCCAGTACATACGCCACATTATCCGCTTCGAGTTCACTCGCTTTAATGTAAAAATCACGAGCCCGTTCATACTTTTGCCAACGTTGTTGGACAAGACCTTGATAATAGGGAACCGCGCTGAGCTTGCTGTCGAGTTGAGCAGCCATTTCCAATTGACGGAAACAGCGTTCAAGGCGTCCCCGTTCCAGACTAATGCGCCCGGCGAGTAAATGTAGCTTCGCATTGGTCGGGTCATAGTTAATTGCATCACCAAGCGTCTTAGTCGATTGCGTTAGATCACCGGCATCAAACTGTCGCTGTGCAGCTTGCAATAACAATGCCCCTCGGGCATCCTTCCAACGACTTTCGGCCTTATTTACGTTCTTCTGGTGATTGGACTCAACTCCCTGGCATCCGGACAATGTCAGTAAAATCACCGTCAAAAACAGCGTACTTCCACGCATCATGCGAGAATCACACGGGTAATAATTATTCATGGGTTGTCTCTTTTCTCTAGGTCGCATCACTCAATTATTTCCCACTGGAACCGAAGCGGTCTGGCCATTGCTCGCAGGTACAATATGTGTCGCAGGCGTTTGCACAGCAGGCTTAATCTCAACCACACGCTCCTGAGCTTCCATGTCCTTGCGAATCAACTGATCTGATAGATCATTAAGGAAACTCGCAGGCCCATATCTTCGCTTCTGACCTAAAATCTCCTGACGCAACTGACGAGCTTGCGGGAAATTCGGGTCAAGCCTCAACGCCATCTCCACGAACATCATTGCCCGAGACATATCGCCTGCATCACGACTCTTCTGTGCTTGACGCACATGATCGGAAACAATTTTTGTTCGCGAAAAAGGCAGCAATCCCTGACGCGCCCCCATCTGAGCATCACGAATATTATCCTTCATCTGCTCACCATTAGCGTATGGCGAATCATCACGAACAATCGTTGGCGTGATTAGGAAAATGGTTTCTGTTCGTGTGGTTGTATCAGCCTGATTTCGAAATGCTGCCCCGAGAAATGGGATATCGCCCATCACAGGTGTCTGTTTGCGATCTACAGTTGTTTCTTCCTGAATCAAACCGCCCAACACAACAGTATTGCCATTACGAACCAATACATTGGTAATCATGTTCTGTTTGAATTTGTCAATGGCAGTTAGTCCATCAATTTCGCGTGGGCGCCCAGTTGACAATTCTGGCTTCAATTCGAGACGAATAAAATCGTCCTGACTCACAAAAGGGCGAACCGACAGAATCGTACCAACTTCAACTGACTCAAAAGTGAAAGTCACTTCACCTGAAGTTTGATCCTTGCTTTTTATTGCTTGCGCTAGTTCCAACGTATCTTTCACAATCGCTCGTTGTCTATTGAGAACGAGCAATTTGGGACGCGCGACAATGGTTGTATCCGTGATTTGATCAAGCGCATGAATAAAGGCCGCAATGCCATCACGGACAAATCCAATCCGTGTACCTGTACCTGCAGCGGCAGCACCGAGCTGCGTTTGAATTGCAGTCGACGAACCGGTAATCGAACCATCAATCAATTCCGAAATCACATTGAGCGGCGAAGTCGCCTGGCCGATGGTCATATCCGCCACAGCTGTAATATCCACGCCAAAGGCATTCTCCTCGGTCAATGTGGCCTTGAGGATCGTTGACTCAATAAGAATCTGCTCCGGTCGTTTGTCCAATTCAGCAAGGATGGCCAGTATTTCCTCTACGTTCGACTGATTGTCACGAATAATAAGTGTTTCGGCATGAGAATAACTGTTAGCCCCGCCGTTACCAATATCGGCTTCAAAACCCTGTTCAGTCTTGGTGCTAACGGATATTTTACCGGATGCTGAAAGCAGTGGGCTAACAAAATTATTCGCCTCTTGGGCTGAGATATAGTCCAAGCGGACAATGCGGGTTGTCGGCTTCAGATTCGCTTGATCGGCTGCCTTGAGTTCTTCGGTGGTATAGACATGAATAAAGTTCCCACTCTCACGATATGAAAGTCCACGTGGTGTTAATATCCCATCGAGGACTTCATACAAGTCTGCACCATAAACTCGGCCCGAGATCGTGCCTGTCACATTAGGGCTTGCAATAATGTTGCGTTGGGATTGCAAACTCAAAAGGTTAAGTACTTGCGTGATTTCCTGATCCCGCAGATCAAGGTCAATAAGACCCGTCTGAGAAACTTGCACCGTCTGATCCGTCACAGGCTGAACTTCGGGAGTTAGCTCAAATAAGTTTTTGGCGGTATTGATACTGCTCTGTGCTTGACAGGGCATCACTGAAGTCCAACTTATAAAACCAATAAGTAAAACAGTGCTATAAATAGTACGATATATCGACATCATGTCATCTCCTGGAAGTCGCAAATTTCAATGCGTTCCAATTCAATTCATACGCAAGCGAACCATCCGGCCGCGATATTCAAGTAGAACCTGACGATTCTGCACTTCTTTTAGAATCAGTCCTTCTATACTTTGACCCACAACAACAATCTGGCCATTGATCACCGCACAAGGTCTTGAACCCAGTACTGTGGATTCAAGTCGAATCCGACCGACCATGCCCTTGAGTTCATTTTCAATTTTGTCGCCTTGAGGTTTTCTATCTACCGGACGTTTCTTGGGCGTTTCCACAGCTTCTGTGGGATAATCAGTGAGATCCAATGCAAACAAATCCCGCTTACTTATGTCCGGCAATTTGACGGGGACCACAGGCTTCTGGCTTGAAAGCAAAATGCGTTTCACCGCATCAGTAGATTCAGTTAAAGAAACAGCAGCAGCTGAACTAGGTGCAGGATTAGCCACTGCGGTTCGTGGCACTTCCTTGAGAATCAAACGCCCCCAAAGCAAAAGCATCACGCAAAATAAACCCACAATCAATGCGAGCTTTTTTTTGTCCTGCAACAATAATTGCTTTTGTTGTTTAAACCATAAATTCATAATCAACGACCTCCACTAGGTGCAAAGAACACCATTAAACGAAGATCGACCCAAATGAGTTTATCCTTGCCCTGCGGATTACGCTTCATGCTCAAACGGTTCACAAAAATGGGATAATTCATCTGTTCCATGTATCGCAGAAAAACATCTACCTGTTTATATTTCCCTCGGAAACTAAGCGACAAAGGGATCGCAACATAATCAGCATGCAACACCGGTCTTTGTGTCTGTGTCGTTTGGTTTTCAATCCCAAGACGACGAAGCTCTGCACTGAATTTGCGAAGCAAAACAGAAAGCTCATTTTGAGAAACCAACTGCTTGTCCAAATTTTCAATACTGCGAGCCATCTCCTGGACTTTTGTATTCAAATCCAAAAGTGGAGCTGCTTTGACAAGTTCCGTGTCCAACTCAGCACTGACCGATGTCAGTTGCACCTTCGCTGCGGTGATCCGTTTGTGATGCGGGAACCAGATCACCAAACAGAAAACCACTGTGATCACAAAGCCTGCTATGGCAGTTGTCAGGATGTCTTTTTTAATTGACATGAGCAACCTCCTTAGCAGAACTATTTTGAGACCGGATTTTTAGTGTGAGTTGATTCTCGTAAATACAATCCATGGACATTTCCATTTCCAATCGGAATTCACGTGCCGTAACGTTGGCAATTTTTGCTGTCTTGGAATAATTCATTTTCACATTTTGAAAAACGGTACTTGCAGACAACGCGCCCACCAGATTCGCCACATCCACATCCGTTGGACTTAGGCCCAACATTTGAATCTTCATGACCTTGGGCACATACCTAATGGCAGCTTTCTTCTTTGATTTTTTCACCTTCTTAGCCGAACTCTTTTTCTTCAGTGAAGACAAATCAAGTTTAGGCGCATCAGCTGAAAATTGGATCTCCGTTAATGCCATCTGCGGGGGTAATATTTCAGCGATAACGGCCAATAATGCTGATGGATTTAGCGGCATGACTAGCCCTTGATTCACAGCGAGTTTGAGTTTAAGTTCCCGCGGTTGTTGCGAGAGCTTAGCCACTTCCACACTACGAATTTTCGCAGCAACTAATTCGTCTTGTTTCTGAGCCGCTAGATTTCGAACCGTCGAAACTTGCCCGGCTTGCCCGGCAAAAAGTGCGATCGCAATCAGAACCATCCCACCGAGAATGGACACTTCACGAAACAAACGTTGCTTACGTTTTTGTGCTTCTAAAAAAGATTGGGGCAGGAAATTAATTTCGTTCATGCTGCCTGCCCCCCTTGGATCGAATGACTCGGTAAACGCATGGCTAAGCCACTGGCCAAAATGCTATCGTGTTGTAAATTTTGATTGTTAAGCATCGGTGCGACATTTAAAATCATGCCCGAGCTTTCCTGAATCATTCGCAGAAACATTGGTTCACGGCTCATCCCTCCGGTGACACATGCATGTTCAGGACGATGACCCCGGAAGGTCACGCCATAATAGCGCAAACACAAATTCAGCTCACGGGTCAATTCATCTGCCACCAAACGCATCGATTCATTAAGTGTTCGCAAAAGTGTTGCGTCACCGGGCTTCATATCTGAGACACCATCGTCTGTGTCGATTTTATTTCCATCCTCTGGCAACTTGATCCGAGACTGATCAATATCAGCGACGCTCATGTCCAACTTGCCTGCAAGGTCTTGATTAATCTGTCGCCCTGCGGATTCGATCTGTTTATAAAACAACACACGACCGTGATGACAAATCAAAATCTTACTCGTGTCATAGCCAAGGTCCAGCACGACGATGGCCTGATCGCTTTCCTCGCCGGATTGATGGTAGTTGGCCCACCGTGCCAAAGCACTGGGTGCTGATTCCACTGCAAGGGGAGTCAGATTACATTCTGTAAGTAACGCAACATGTTCACTGATATTCTTTTTGGTCACAGCAAGTAAAATGATTTCCTGCTTGTTTTCATCACCTTGCCGAACTTCTCCGACATTGTGATATTGCAATTGCACATCATCGGGTGACAGGTGCAAACGATCTGCTGCTTCCCATGCCACGGCTGCTTTGAGTTCATTGGCTGGCATCACCGGGATACGAATATTTTTGTAGATCACCTGATTTGCTGGAATGGAGGTCACCACGCGGTTGCCTTTGAAATTTCCTTCTGCCATGCCTAGATGAATCGCTTCTGCGACACATTTTTCGCGCACCGGGCCATGCTCTGGCAAGCCTAGATCCAATGCTTGCTCCGAGCTAGCTGCAACCCCTACTTCACTACCGCACTGCTCGAGTTGGACCAATCGCACAGCATAGGCACCGATGTCGATGCCAATGGGGTACTTACTGGTTTTAGTCAGATGCTTAAACACGTCCGTCTCCTATCGCTAA
>JAESSU010000439.1 GCA_016763955.1 Phycisphaeraceae bacterium
ACAGTTGACCAAGAGTCAAAACCAGCTGATACAGCCTAGCTTGCAAAGACAGGCAATACATCCGTTTGCCCTGTCTACAGGCTAGGGTAAAACCCATTCCCAAACTAGCTGGGCTGTGCGATGGCCTGTATCCTATTGAATAATCGAGGCTGTCTATTAATTCGCTACCGCACCCCCCTCGCATTTCATTGGAACACCATCGCCTATGTCAGATCAATTTACAACAGCCCTGCCCCATCAAAGCTCGTGCAATCTTAAACTTCGCAGCCGTCTGGGATGGGCCGATGTGATCGGACTACTTGTCATTCTACTTGCAGGCATATTGATGACTTGGTGGAGCTGGCTTTGCTGGCCCGATCCGCTGATCGACTTTGGACGTGAACTGTACACGCCTTGGCAACTCACACAGGGCAAAGTGCTTTATCGTGACTTGATGCTCTTTAATGGCCCCTTGTCACAGTATTTTAATGCGATGCTCTTCACCCTATTTGGTGTCGGGTTACGGACACTAGTCGTTGCCAACTTGCTGATCTTAACGGCCACGCTAGGCCTGATCTACATTGCCGTGCGCGAGCTTGCCTCACCGATAGCCGCCACGATGGGTTGCTTAACAGTGGTACTGCTATTTGCATTTAAGCAATATTCACTGATCGGCAACTTCAATTGGATCTGCCCGTATTCACATGAAATAACCCATGGTATAAGCCTGTCAATTTTAGCACTCTGTCTCACGGGACGGTGGATGGCTCTGGGGTCTGGGCGTAGAGCATGGATATTAGGACTGATTGTCGGTCTCGTATTTCTAACCAAAGTAGAAATTTTTGTCGCATGTATGGGAAGCGTGACAGTTGCATGGTTTTACCCACTGGTCTTCAAACGGCGAAATGTCCGGCAGTGGCTCGCTGAAACAAGCCTGTTTTTCATCGGACTGTTGTCACCGCCATTGATCGCTTTGGGACTGCTGAGCATGGCCATGCCCTTTAAACTGGCATTCACAGGAACAATCGGATCGTGGGCTTACGTCCTCGTGAAGCAACATACTAACCTGCCGTTTTTCACATGGAGCATTGGCGGCTCATCGCTATCCAAACAACTGTATTTAACACTATGTATGATCGGTTGGTATCTCCTGCTAATCGGGCCCATGGTCTTAATCTGCCTAGCATGGGCCCGCTCGTGGCGTTGGCGAATAGCAGCAGGCCTTGTGATGATTCTGGCAGTTCTCTTCATCCTGTTTATGCAAGGGACATCAATCTTTGAGTCGCCGCTAACTTGGCTAAAAAGTCAAAAGCACTGGGGAGAATTCGCATTCCCCTGGCCTCTGATCATATTGATCATTTTTTCTATCTTACTCTTGGGGACATGGCGACACCGCCGCGAATCCGAGGTCTCCCTGCTTTGGGCCCGTGGTGCAATTTATACCTTGTTCGCACTAATGATGATGGCCAAAATGCTGTTTAACGTGCGCCTGTGGCAGTATGGCTTTGCCCTGACAATGCCCGCAGCTGTTGTCATCGTCGTAGTCATGTTCGAGGGACTACCTAATCTATTGCGGCGATATAAACTCAACCGATCATTATTACGCCTGTGGATGCTCATTCTCTGGGGATGCGTTTTGATATTCCATCTAAACGTCACCAGTTCCATTTTCCATAGCAAGAACACGACCGTTGCAACAGGAGTGGACCAATTTCGTGCCTATTACCGCGGTGATATTGTCAATAAAATACTGCAATACCTTCAAGAAAATGCGCAGCCAACAGACACAATCGCCGTCATGCCCGATGGTGAAATGATCCAGTATCTAGCACGTCTCACCAACCCAAGCCCCTACAGCAATTACATCCCCGCAACGTTAATCCTTTTTGGTGAAGGGAAAGTACTCAAAAGCCTACAGAAAAATCCGCCAACATGGATTGTGCTCGCTCATCGTGAAACAAGTGAGTACGGCGCAGCATCATTCGGAAAAGATTACGCAAAGACAATCTGGCATTGGATCGAAAAAGAATATAAGCCCGTCTATCGGTGCGGTGAACCACCGTTTAATCCCGAAAACAAATTCGGAATCGTCGTCGCTAAACGCCGAACACCGTTGCCTCAAAAATCAATCACGCAATGACTGTTTTTGCCAACGAATCTTCTGGACACTCAGTTGAAATAGCAATGTGATGCGCATTGTCCAGTGAGATCACTAACCCCAATGCAAAAGCAGTCAGAATCCAACCCGTCCCCCCCGCACTAATCAGCGGCAAGGCAATCCCTTTAGTAGGAACCAAAACGGTCACGACTGCTAAATTAATCGCAGCCTGCATGCCCACAGTCAGGAGCACGCCGAGACCCAGAATTCGACCAAACGGATCGCGGCATTGCTTGGCAATCAACCAAGCAATCCAAATCAAACAAAGGAATAATGCAACCACAACAACTGCGCCAACGATCCCCAACTCCTCACAAATGGTGGCAAAAATAAAGTCCGTCGTATCCTCAGGCAGATAGCCAAACTTTTGAATCCCACCCCCAAGACCCCGACCACTAAGTCCGCCCATGGCAATGGCAAGCATCGATTGAATCGGATGGTAGCCCGTCTTCATCGGATCTGCCCAGGGGTCCATAAAAGCCATCAGACGCTCAACACGATATGGCGTCATAACGATCGCCAGATACAACAGCCCGCCAGCGGGGAGCATCACCGTTGCTAGCAAATGTTTGATTCGAGCCCCAGCACTAACAAGCAAGATCAAGCTAACCATCCCAATGAGCACTGCGGTTCCTAGGTCTTCAATAATAATGGACAGGCAAACCAATGCCAGCAATCCGAGGATGGGGAAAAGCCCCGCCCAGAATCGGTGCATCACACCCGCTCGACGTGTACCCCACCAAGCAATAACCAGCACCATCAGCAGCTTAGCCATCTCACTAGGCTGAAAACTCACACCGATATTGCCCACCCCCAGAAAGAGCCAACGCGATGAGCCGTTGACGTTTCGAGCGATCCCCGGGATAAAAGTCGCAATGATGCAGCCGAACATAATCAAGATCGCACAGAATAGAGGATTCCATAAACCACGTCTGGTCATGCAGATACTGCGAATATCCAAACGAGACCCAACGAGCATCGCCAAGATCGCAAGCCCAGCATAGACCCACTGACGAAGCTGAATATATTCAAAGACATCATCGCCCATCCCGATGTAACTACCCGCGGAATGGATCATGATAAGCCCCACCCCCAGTAGAGCCATCACCAGCAATTGTAAAATTTGTCCGTAACGAAGCATAACCCAGTTATCGGCAAGCTCGCCCCATTCCGTTCAAAGTTCCCCTACCCCCCCCGGAAGTTCGGAAGTTCAGGAGACTAGTAGCTCGAAAGGTAATCCTTGGGCTTGCCTGGGTTCTTTGTTAGGAAAAAGGTTTTTCAACAGGCATCTTATTGATTAGCTAAGGCAGGCTATTTAAAATTCACCCACTGCAAGTCTTTGACCGCAACTGAAACCTCTCGGTAAGGTTTAGACCATATGACAATCGAAACGCCATTAATTTTTGTAATATCCAAGGTGTCGGTAAAGTGTGCTTGATGTCGTTTTTTATCAAAAGCAGGCCTCGCCATATTCGGCAAAGAGACCAAAACAGTTGCACCCTCGGCAGACTCTAATATCTCACTAGGCGGTGTGGGAAAATAACTCATGAATCGACCATTACCAGCCTGGGAAACAATCACCGCAAACTTAAAGTCTTGCCCATGCTGTGTCTCCCAATTAAGTCCCTTTAACTTAAAAGACATGCCTTGAGTAGAACGGCTAGGTCTTGCCGAATCACTTAAGTGAAGCTTCGGACCAGCCCACGCCAAATCGATCACCGTATCCTTGGGCGCTCCAAAAATATAACGAAACGTCATCCAATCACCCTGCAATTTTTTATACAACTGTGAGAAAGGACCTATTTGATCCTCCCATTTATCCGGACTTTTATAACCCTCAATCATCGCAAGAGGCCTGATTGGATGATTCGAAGAAGGAATAACCATGACATTAAATTTCATGTATGACATCCCTGCTTCGCCAAAATTACCGGTAAAAGCCATCGGCCTTTTCCTGAAAGTACTAAGATTTACCTTTTCCTTACAATGCACAGGAATCATCAATGTTTTTAGGCCTAGAGGTTCCAAATCCACCTTGATTTTGTACATACTCTTATCAAGGAAAACAAGCCCATCACTGAGTTGAATATTAATCTCGCCGGACACTGGTTTAGATGAAAAGTTATAAACTTCAACAGGCAAAACTTTCGTTTGCCCGCTATAAAGCATCACTGAAGTTCGAACCATATCTTTACTACTATCAGGCAGCGAATAGTTCATCACAACAGGACAGGGATTTTCTTTCTGACGTTTTAGCACACCCTTGGTACGAGCCCAGGGGACATGGGGCAACTGTGTACGCAAATCGGTATCCCGTACCACAATATAAATCGGAGATTGCCCCAGACTTAATTCTGTCTTCCCTTCTGATATTTCCCGACCTATCACATCATAAACTCCGCCGCGAGGTATTTTGACCTGACAAGCCTTTTCGTTATTCCACATGATGACAACTTGAGAATTCGCGCCATCAGCCTGAGTTTCATACAAATAAGCTTCAACGCCATCGGGATAACCACTTAAAGTCGCAAGCGGCTTGGCCTGCGCCAAA
>JAESSU010000440.1 GCA_016763955.1 Phycisphaeraceae bacterium
AAAGCGGGCTGCGTCTTTGCGAAAGCCTTTTGTTTCACAGCTTGTACATACATCAGGAGATTGATCGCTGGGGTGATTGAAATAATCAGTGCATTGCTCATGAAGGTGACGCACGGCAATGGGCATAAGGATGTCAATGTTTTGACCGATTAACTCATTAACACAATATCCAAAAAGAAGCTTCGTGGCAGGATTGGCATATTGGATCACGCCCAAGTGATCGAGAGTGACCACACTGTCAGTTAACGTGTTCGCCAATGCTTCAAATTCATGTTTACTTGCTTGGTGTAGGGGGAGCAATTGCTCGCGATCACAAAGGTTTTTCCTGTTACGCTTTTTGAGGTTCAAGAGGTCTAAACTACAGAAAAGTCCAATCAGAACAAGCGATCCGATAAGCACCCGGCTTGTTGTTTTTAATGATGATGTAAGTTTTTTGTGTTTGTATGCAAGACCTGATTGCTGTTTATTGGATTGCTCAATCTGTGTGATCAATGGCAGGATTTGATCTTGTTGTGTGATTAAGCCGGTAGAACGTTTACTCACATCGTAAAGGTGTGTCCCCGCAATCCCCGCGATAGTGACCAGGATCAAAATGAGGAACCGGTATGCAATTGCGAGTTTTTTAGCACCTGTGAGTGGCAATACATCTTCCCCAAATAAATTTTCAGAATCTATAAGGCTGCTTTGGCGTCATAAAACACACTGTTTTGAATTGCAAAACGCATTGTTTTAAATAAATGCGATGCTCATCTTACGAACAAACATTTTTATGGCCCCATTGTTTTGAATCATCGGGTAAAATGTATCCTCTCTTTATCTATATTCCGTTACGGTCGTCTAGAGTTTGAAGAATCTTGTAAGGTTCTATAGCGATTTATCGGAATACAAACAAGTAAATGTTCACGCATGAATCAAGTTACTATTTCTGTTACCACGGTCTTTGGAGTGGAAGCTGTTGTTCGACGCGAATTAGAACAATTGGGCTTTAGCGATATCAGTGTTCGTACGGGTCGGCTTGATTTTCAAGCACCAGTGGAGGCTGTGATTGCCTGTAATCTGTGGCTTCGATCAGCTGAACGTGTTTTTATTAGGCTCGCTCAATTTGAGGCGACCGATTTTGGTGTTCTTTTTGATGAAGTCAACGCCCTGCCATGGGAAGATTGGATTGATGAAGAAGGGCGTTTTAACGTCTCAGGTCGAAGTGTCCAATCGCAGCTTTCAAGTGTTCCCGCCTGTCAAAAAATTACGAAGAAGGCCATTGTCGAACGTTTGAAAGAAAAACGTGGCGGTGATTGGATCGAAGAAGGGGATGTTGAATTTCCTGTTGATGTGGTGCTTTATAAGGACACGGTTTCAATCTTATTGGACACCTCGGGGGTTGGTTTGCATAAGCGGGGTTATCGTACTTGGATTGGTGCAGCACCGCTTAAGGAAACTTTAGCCGCAGCGCTAGTGCAACTAAGTTTCTGGAATGCTGATCGACTCTTGGTAGATCCATTTTGTGGTAGTGGCACGATTCCTATTGAAGCTGCGATGCTTGCTCGTAATATTGCGCCTGGACTTTATCGGGAGTTTGCCAGTGAAGAGTGGTCCTACTTGCCACAGGATAAATGGGACACTGCTAGGCGTGCGGCCATGGATGTGGTCAAACCTAATCTTGAAACGCGCATCATGGCGTATGACACGGACGGGTTTATTTTGGACCATGCCCGTGTGCATGCTGAAAATGCAGGGGTCGCTGATGATATTCACTTCCAACAGCAGTCGTTTATTGAGCTCTCTAGCAAAAGGCCTCATGGCATTATTATCACCAACCCGCCTTATGGTATCCGCCTGTCGGACACGCCTGAGATCCATGAACTTTACACGTCAATGCCTCGCGTTTTTGCAGAACTGCCCACATGGTCATTTTTTATCTTCACAGGTTTTGATGACTTTGAAGATATCATTCAGCAAGAAGCCTCACGCCGTCGTAAGCTTTACAACGGTCGGCTGGAATGTCATTACTATCAGTTTCACGGCCCATCACCGGATGATGGACGCGTTGCGCGTGAGCAGGGCGTTGAAGTCAAACAAGCGTTTGGCGGTTTGCCTGAGCGCACTAATGAACAAGCAGAGATTTTTGCCAACCGCTTAACCAAGCTGGCCCGACACATGCGCCGCTGGCCTAAGCGACGGGGCATTACCTGTTACCGCTTGTATGAACGGGATGTTCCAGAGGTTCCATTGGTGGTGGATCGTTATGCGGATCGTCTGCATATTTCAGAGTACCAACGTCCCAACGAACATACTTTAGCAGAGCATGAAACATGGCTTGAACACATGGCAAACGTGGCAGCAAAGGTGATGGATGTTCCTGAGGATCACGTCTTTCTTAAACATCGCGGCCGCCAGCGGGGGAACAATCAATATTGCAGTGTGGCTAATGATGCTCACTGTTTTGATGTCCAAGAAGCGGAGCTTAAATTCCGTGTGAACCTTTCAGACTACATCGACACCGGTTTGTTTTTAGATCACCGAATCACGCGCACGATGGTTCGTGATGAAGCTAAGGGTAAGCGAATGCTCAACCTTTTTGCTTACACCGGTTCATTCTCTGTTTACGCAGCAGCAGGCGGAGCAGTCAGCACAACGACCGTGGACCTATCGCACAATTACATTGATTGGGCAAAGTGGAACATGCAAGCCAATGGTTTTACAGATGAAAGCTGTCATCGTTATATCAGACATGATGCGATGACCTTTCTTGAGACATTAGAAGAAGGTGAAACTTTTGATCTAGCTGTGGTTGACCCGCCGACATTTTCTAATAGTAAGTCGATGGAAAATGACTGGGAAGTGCAGAAGGATCACACGGTTTTATTGTCCAAGCTCGCTGAAAAAATGGATCAGGGGGGCGTGGTCTATTTTTCCAATAACTTCCGCCGCTTTAAGCTCGATGAAGCATATCTTGAGACACTTTTCGAGATTCGTGATATCACCAACCAAACCATCCCCGAAGACTTCCGCAATAAACGCATCCACCAATGCTGGCGGATGGTGGTGAAATAAAACATTTGTTTAATCACTAGGCAGCGTTCTCAATCATGCTAGCCAGATGACGGTTGCGACTAAATGCAGCATGGATTGGTAGTTTCTAGCCAGTCTTTCG
>JAESSU010000441.1 GCA_016763955.1 Phycisphaeraceae bacterium
CAGCGTTCAAACCAGATTGATTGGACTTAGCTTATGGGTGTTCAGTTGATTGAGCGTTGTTGCGTATTTTTGATCTAAAAGGTCAAAAATTAATAAAAAACATAAAATACCGGGTTGATACCTGTGTATTGCAACAATGCTGTTTTAACTGATTGCGATAAGATTTGTCTCCACAAATTTAGTATGTAACTGCCGACAATGTGCAGAGGCGAACACTCGCCCCATGACTGGTAATAACGTTATCAATTGTTTAAAATAAATTTCTGTAGCCTTTAGGTGAACCGCGTACTAAAGTGATGGCCAGTAGCGTTGGGTGACGATTTTGCTTTCGGTGAAAAAGTTAACGCCAGCTCTGCCCTGTGCTTTGATATCCGCATAGATACTTTTCTTCATGCCGCCAAATGGTAGGTATGCCACGGGTGCTGGGATGCCGACGTTGATGCCGATCATGCCCGCTTGGGCTTCGAGTTTAAAACGTCTGGCATGATGGCCGCTTTGTGTATAAATCGAAGCGCCGTTACCGAAGGGATGATTGTTAATCGCAGCTATCGCATCGTCAAGTGAATCAAATTTCATAATGATGACCACAGGCCCAAATATTTCGGTTTGCTCCAATGTTGAACCGGGCTTGACATCTACAAAGATAGTCGGGCCGACATAATGGCCGCCGGATTTGCCTTGGACTTGGTGGTTGCGGCCGTCCACTAAAAGCTTCTCGCCTTCGGCGACACCTTGATCAATTAATTGTTCAATGCGTTGTTTTGCAGCTGCGCTGATAACCGGTCCGATGACCAACCCCTCATTGGCCAATGCGGGATCAAGAGGATCTCCGACCACCGCTTTTTTAGCAGCAGTCACGAAACGTTCAACTATTTCGTCGTAGGTTTCATCACCGACGCATGCGATGACCGATGCTGCCATACAACGCTGTCCTGCGCAGCCTAGACTGCTGGTAAGCATGTTCGCCACCACTTTTTCACGCGGCGCATCGGGCATGACGACGAGATAGTTTTTCGCAGAACCAAGTGCTTGATAACGCTTGCCATGATCGGCACACGTTTTGGCGACATGTCGCGCAATGGTGCTAGAGCCTACAAAGCTAATGCCATCGACATCATTGTGTTCTAGTAGAGCTTGTGCTGCGATTTTGTCTCCGTGAACGAGATAAACCACACCATCTGGGAAACCTGCTTGCTCGATCAATTCCATAACACGGTTCATCGTCATGGGAACTTGTTCAGAACACTTAAGCACCACGGTGTTACCGGCAGCAACTGCATAAGGCAGAAACCAAAAGGGAACCATTAGTGGGAAATTAAAAGGAGTAATAATGCCAAACACACCGATGGGCAGACGAATCACTTCGCCATCGATTCCGTCGGCACAGCCGATGACGTTTTCGCCTTGAATCAACGAAGGCATGCCGCATGCGACTTCGACGTTTTCCGTAGCACGTTTAAGTTCCGCGCCGGCATCAGGGAGGCTTTTACCCATTTCGCGTGTGAGTGTGCGAGCCAGTTCGTCGCCATGTTCGCGTAAAAGGGTCGCGAGGCGAAACAACGGTCGGCAGCGTGTGGCGACGGGGGTCAGCCCCCATATTTTATAGGCGTTGCGTGCGGCATCGACCGCTTTGTCAATTTCAGTGGGACTCGACAGCGGCACATGCGTGAGCAATTCGCCGGTGGCAGGATTGGTGACGGCGAGTGTGTCGGCGGCGGGGACTTGGAGCCATTGTCCGCCGATGTAGTTTTGCAAAGGTGTGTGCAGAGTTGCAGTCATGATCGATTCCTAGGAGTAAACGTGTTGGTAAAGTTCAGTGATTTGTGCCGCAGTTGCGACGCGAGGATTGTTAGCGGGACTTCCTGAAGCAAGAGCATCTTGGGCCATCTTGGCAATGCGTTGCTGCCATTGCTTAGCATCAATGCCAAATGTTGCAGGCGTTTGCATGTTTAAGTCCGTGTTGAGCGTCTGAAGCGCATCAGGCAAGGCTTGTTCATCTTTTAAGCCAAGAATTTGTGCCACTGCAAGATAACGCTGGGGTGCAGCCTCAAGACTAAACCGCGTGATTGCGGGTAATAGCATGGCATTACTTAGGCCATGGGGTACATGAAAGCAGGCGCCGATCGGTCGGCTCATGCCATGCACTAAACAGACAGAGGCGTTGGAAAATGCGACACCTGCCATGAAAGCGCCTTGCATCATCGCGCTGCGCGCATCAGTGTTGTTGGGTGTGTGGTAAGCGGTGCGTATTGCGTTATAAATTAATTGGCAAGCCTGCAATGCAATGGCATCGGTGTAAGGATTTGCTTTACGCGAAACATAGGCTTCGATGGCATGCGTGAGTGCATCCACGCCCACCGCAGCAGTGAGTGCCGGGGGTGAGGTTATGGATAATTCGTAATCCACAATCGCAACCGCAGGCAAAAAAGCGCGGTCAAGACACATCATTTTTACATCGGTTAAAGCGTCGGTAATCACAACGACCTTGGTCGCTTCAGCGCCAGTGCCTGCTGTGGTGGGAATGGCAATGCAAGGTGCACCTGCCCGGGCAACTTTGTGTAAGCCCATAAATCGTTGAATGGGGCCAGGATTTTTGAGTAACACCGCAACCGTTTTGGCGGTATCCAATGGGCTACCGCCACCAAAACCGATGATACCATCACAGCTTTGATCGTTGTATTGCGCGATCGCAGCATCGACCATTTGGGTCGTCGGTTCATTGATGACGCCACTGTATACACGAGCGTCAATGTTTTGTTGTGCGAGGATGTCGATGAGTTCTTGCGCTTTGCCGGTGTCGTTATGAAACGGATCGGTCACGATCAATGGACGTTGCCAGACTAGACGTTTTGCTTCGTTGGCAAGTTGTTGACGTGCTCCACCTGCAATTATGCATCGTTGTGGGATGTCGAGTGTGAAAGTCATAATAAGCCCTTTGAGCCTTTCGTCTTTTTGTGCTCATGGAGAAAAAGGCATAGAAACTTGGCAGGTCTTTTGCCCAGAACTTTAAAGCTGTGGGTGAGTTGGGGGTCAAAGTAAACCGAGTCGCCTGAGCCAATCGTGTGTGCTTTGTCACCGATGGTGATCCGCATGCGACCTTGGATCATGTAAAGAAATTCGTCGCCGCCATGCTTAAATTCACCCGGCGGATCGTCAGGCTCAATGGTGAGAATAAAAGGCTCAGCAAGCTTGCGGGGCATGTCCAAAGCGAGTGCTTCGTAAGCGTAACCGAATTTCGTGCCATCTCGTGTAATGATGTGGCCTTCATTTTTGCGCGTAATCGCAACGCGCTGTGGTGCTTGAGGCTGTTCAAAGAAAGCAGCGATGGAGACATCCAACGCATTCGCAATACGCATGAGCGTGGCGATGGGCGGACTCGTGGTTGCATTTTCGATTTTCGATAATGCACCCTTGGTTAACTCCGCCTTGCCTGCTAGTTCCGCTAGGCTCAAGCCCCGGTCGTGACGCAAAGCGCGAATGTTGCCACCAATTTGTGATTCTGTAACCACGGGAAACAATGGTATCCTGACAGGAAACTTTGTCAAGAGGTATTTTGATGATGGACGCTGGCAAACTCTGATGAATATGTGTTGCGAGCCAGTTCGTAGCCGAAGGTGACACGATGTCTATTTAAAACTTGCGGTCAATTTCTGCATTGGCATAACTTGCCATATGCAGATGGGGATGATGTAACGTTGGGTTGTGGTAAACTGTGCGTGTTGTCCCGTATTTTGTAATCGAGTTAATGAATGTCCCAATTACCCTTTGATTCCATGTTCCCCCAGGAACCCCCGCCCCCGGAAGCTCCGGAA
>JAESSU010000442.1 GCA_016763955.1 Phycisphaeraceae bacterium
CGGTATTGATGTTGAAGAATTTGCCGATGGGCTCACTATTATGGGCGGTGAATTTTCTGGTGGATCGATTGAAAGCGGGCATGATCATCGTGTTGCTATGGCTTTTTCAGTGGCTTCATTGCGTGCCAATGCACCCATTGAGATTACTGATTGTCAAAACGTCGCCACATCATTTCCTGGTTTTGTAGAATTGGCCAATTCAACCGGATTGAATATCCGTGTCATCTAGTGGTAAATCAGCTCCAGTAGTGACTATTGATGGACCTGCCGGCGTAGGCAAGGGCACTTTGGCAAAGCAATTGGCGCAGATATTCGGGTTTTATTATTTGGACAGTGGCGCTGTCTATCGTGCGCTAGCTGTTAAAGCACTAGAAGACGGCGTTCGGTTGGAAAATATCGACAAATTGATTGAATTGGCAAAAGGCCTGTCACTTGAATTTCCTCAGCAAGAAAATTTTGCCGCTCATATAGATGGTATCAATATAGATGCTAGCTTGAGATCCGAGCAATGCTCAAATTTTGCCTCTCAAATCGCCAGTATTGCTGGCATTAGAAAAGAATTACTCGAGCTTCAACGATGTTTTAAAGTGGTGCCAGGCTTGGTGGGTGATGGCAGAGATCTGGGTACGGTGGTGTTCCCACAGGCGGAAGTGAAGATATTTCTTGATGCGAGCTGTGAAGAAAGAGCCCAGAGACGATATAAACAGTTGATTGACCAAGGAATTAGTGCTAATTTTGAGCACCTTTTCGACAGCATTCGTGCGCGAGATGAGCGCGATCGTACGCGTAGTACGGCTCCATTGGCTGCTGCCAAGGATGCATGGGTGGTTGATTCTACAGAAATGTCTATTCAAGCCGTAGTAAAAAACTCGGCTGCATACGTTCGAGAACGTTTGTCTATAGTGTAAGTAGAGTCAGTCTTCTTTTTACTAACAAGTATTATATATATTAAAGTTTGAAATTTATGAGTGAGAGTTTTGCTGAATTATTAGAAGAGAGTTTTGCTAGTCTAAACATGAAACCTGGTTCCATAGTTGATGGAACTGTTATTGATATTCGAAACGACGTCGTCGTGGTCAATGCTGGACTTAAGTCCGAAGGTGTTATTCCCATTGAACAATTCAAAAATGAGCGCGGTGAAACCAATGTTGCCATTGGTGACGTGGTTGAAGTAGCGCTAGAGGCAGTAGAAGACGGCTATGGCGAAACTCGCCTATCACGTGAAAAAGCACGTCGTGCTAAAGCGTGGAGTGAGTTAGAGCGTATTACTGAGTCTGGTGAATCTATTATTGGTGTGATTACCGGAAAAGTGAAAGGTGGATTTACTGTTGAGTTACCTGACATTCGTGCATTCCTACCTGGTTCACTCGTTGATGTGAGACCAGTACGTGACACGGCTTATTTAGAAGGTAAAGAGTTAGAGTTTAAAGTGATTAAACTTGATCAACGCAGAAACAATGTCGTGGTATCACGTCGCGCAGTAGTTGAAACAGAATACAGCGCAGAACGTGAAGCATTATTAGAAAGCTTACAAGATGGAAGTGTCGTTAAAGGTATCGTTAAGAACTTAACTGACTACGGTGCATTCCTAGACTTGGGTGGTGTGGATGGACTATTACACATCACTGATATGGCTTGGAAACGCGTTAAGCATCCTTCAGAAGTCGTTGCTATTGGCGATGAAATTGAAGTGAAAGTCTTGAAGTTCGATAAAGAGAAGACTCGCGTATCACTAGGGCTGAAGCAACTTGGTTCTGATCCATGGGCTGACTTAATGAGGCGCTTCCCTGAAGGTTCAAGAACCTTTGGTAAAGTCACTAATATTGCTGATTACGGTTGCTTCATTGAAATTGAAGATGGTGTAGAAGGATTGGTTCACGTGTCTGAAATGGATTGGACAAGCAAGAATGTTAATCCTGCAAAAATTGTTGCATTAGGTGACGAAAAAGAAGTCATGGTTCTAGATATCGACGAAGAACGTCGTCGTATTTCTTTAGGTATTAAGCTGTGTCAATCTAATCCTTGGGATGAGTTCGCAGCAACTCACGACAAAGGAAGTAAGGTGAGTGGTCAGATCAAGTCAATTACTGACTTTGGTATTTTCATTGGTCTTGATGGTGGCATAGACGGTTTAGTACATTTGTCTGACATCTCTTGGAGTGATACTGGTGAAGATGCCATTCGCAACTTCAAGAAGAGCGAAGAAATTGAAGCCATTGTGCTTGCAGTTGATGCAGAGAGAGAGCGAATTTCTTTGGGCATTAAGCAGCTGGATAAAGACCCACTTTCTGCTTATTTGGCTGAACATGCTAAAGGCACTATAGTTAATGGCGTAGTCAAAGAAGTTGACGCTAAAGCGGCTATTATTGAGTTAGCTGAAGGCATTGACGGTGTGTTGAGAGCAACCGAGTTTGCTCGTGACAAGATTGAAGATTTGCGCAGTGTGTTAAAAGAAGGCGAGGCTATTGAGGCTAAATTCATCGGCGTTGACCGCAAGACACGCGCAATAACACTCTCGATTAAAGCTAAGGAAGAGCAAGAAGAGCAAGACGTACTGTCAGACTATAGCAGTAGTAATAGCAGTGGTGGTTCTACCTCTTTGGGGGATATACTGAAGGAACAGATGGGCGACTAATTAACATTAATCATTCTAAAGGGTCTTTCCGGTGGGTAATGTAATAACCAAATCTGAGTTGATAGAAAAAATTGCGCAAAAGCAGAATCATTTGCAGCATAAAGATATAGAACTTTCTATCAAAAGTGTCATAGAGCAAATGAGTGATGCGCTTTCTTCGGGAGAGCGCATTGAAATCAGAGGCTTTGGTAGCTTTTCATTACACTTTCGGCCACCACGTGTTGGTCGAAATCCTAAAACCGGAGAGACTGTTTCTCTACCTGGCAAATATGTTCCGCATTTCAAGCCGGGTAAAGAATTAAGAGAGCGTGTTAACAAAGATTTAGATCAAGAAGATAATAGTTAGTTTAAGGCTGTTGTATTTTCTAGTATCCGTCGTTAAACCTGCTTTTTTCAATCAAGTTTACTTCATTAAATATCTATAATGACAAATCGCATGGTTATCGTAGCGCTGGACTACCCACGTCCTGAGCTAGCGTTACAATTTGTCGAAAAAATTCAGCCAGGTTCCTGTGCTTTAAAAGTCGGTTTTGAGTTATTTCTCGCTGGCGGACCACAATTCGTCGAAAATCTAGTATCGAAAGGATTCAAGGTATTTTTAGATCTTAAGTTTCACGATATTCCTAATACCGTGGCTCATGCTTGCTCCGTCGCAGCCAAACTCGGAGTGTGGATGGTAAATGTACACGCCTCAGGTGGCACAGAAATGATGCAAGCAGCACGTGAAGCCATAGATCAGCATGATGCTGCGAGTCA
>JAESSU010000443.1 GCA_016763955.1 Phycisphaeraceae bacterium
AAGCGATTTGATCAGACCTAAATGACTTCAAAAAACAAGCTGCTGCACGTGTGACCCAATTCGTCACTTATTATAAATTTACAAATAATACCGGGTTTATATCAGCCGGGGTTATGCATGCAATGCGTGTCTGTTTTGAGAAATTTTCGAGTCTAGTCTCCTTGCCTATGGCAAAATTACGATCCCTTACTTAAATGACTTGCAGACGAACAATCGTCCGCATTGAGTATTGACTATTATTGGCCCCGAGCTTGCTCGCTTTTTCTAAAAGACTGTTGCAGTCTCTTTTGCTATAGCGAGGCTTTGGGCCCCCTAAAAATGAAATAGGGTTTTGTATTTGTCAGGCGTAATTTTCGTATTTTACTTGACGTGTAGAAATACCATTTTTTGCCATTGTTTTTTTACCTTTAATATGCCAACGGTAATTAAAATACTTTAATTATGCGTAATTTTACCCTCAATAACAGGAACGTCAATTGACTATTGTTGTGATTTGATAGGCGATTATTGCCTTTTAGTGCATTTATGGCTCTAAGCAAGAGCATTGTTTATGCGCGGTGTTTTTACACAGTGAGATTTGACTGAACCTGCTGGCGTTTAGGATTGTCTAGATGGATGGCAGGATCATGCCAGTTCTACAATGATCTGCGCATTAAAAAAGACTGCCCTAATTGGGACAGCCTTTTGTATTGTTTATGGGCTAAGCACGTGGGGGTGTCACACGCGGTCTTTGAGGTGGTATTTGCGTTTGACTTTGAAAGCTCGATTGCCTTTGTGCTGACCGATGTGGCCGATGTATTTGCGTTTACCTTCAATGCAAAGAGTCAACGGGCCTGATGCAGGTTTTTCAGTGACGATCAGGTCTCCGGTTTGGAGATTCATCAGGTCGCTGAGCTTGATGGTGGTTTCTGCGAGGATGGTGGAGACGGTGAGCTTGGCGACATCCAACTGGCGGGAGAGCTGTTTGACGAGTGAGACGTTTTGACGGTTGCGTTTGTATTGAGCCCAAGTTTGGTTGCTGAGTTTTTCCATGACAGGTTCAATGACGTTGTAAGGGATACATAAGCTTGCAGTCCCTGCACGGCCCCCCATTTTAATTTCGAAGCCCACGACGACCACTACTTCATTAGGTGGAACAATTTGAACCAGTTGTGGGTTGGATTCGATATCAACATGTGACACGCTAAGGGTTGTGATTGCTTTCCATGCTTCTTCCAAAGCGACCATTGCCTTGTCTGTTACTTTTTGAACCAGTCGCTGCTCGATGGCAGTCATCGGACGTTGCGGGATGAACAGTTCAGCATTAGAACCCCCTAGGAGGCGGTCAATGATGGGATATACAATCAGTGGCGAAAGTTCTAGGCAGATGTTGCCATCTAGTGGGGAACATGCCAGGAGATTAAAGCAAGTTGGATTGGGCAAGCTATGGGTGAACTCACTGAAGGTCATTTGCTCAATGTTGGCAACTTTGACCTCGACAATGGTTCGCATAAAGCCTGAAAGTCCTGCACCAAACGAACGGGCAAACCCTTCATGAAGCGTCTCCAAAGCCCGCATCTGATCTTTGCTGACACGTTCTGGGCGTTTAAAGTCGTAGGGTCTAATTTCTGCGTTGTACAGATATCGCCCTTTTTTTACTGATGTGAAGACATAGTCAGGCTCTTCACTGTCGCTGGTGTTGATATCGCCGCCTTCAACGGCAGCGAGTAGGGCATCGACTTCAGATTGATCTAGAATTTCTGCCATATGGCTAACACCTATGCAAATAAGAGCAAGACTCTGATACAGTTATCGGCTAGTATCTTCATTTTGCTTCAAATTACGAGAATTGGCATGATCGAACAACTTTGTAACCTAGTAAGATCAAAGAATATTATGACACGACGTTTTATGATTGTTTTGTTATCGATGTTGTTTTATGGCGTTATGCCATTGGCTATGGCTCAATCAACCGAGCCGTTAACATTTAAAAAATCACTAACGAACCTGACACAGAAGGTGATGATACCTTCTTCCCCCGTTAAGGTTTCAGCTCTGAATATGATGCAGACGATTGTCCCCGGCGGGAAATTTGTCCTAGCAGTTACCTTAGATATTCAGTCACCTTGGCATGTTAATGCTTGGCAGCAGGCGACTCCCCAAGAACTAAATTATCTGATTCCCACTCAGATCATGCTTAAGGATCCGCCATCATGGGTGACGGTGGGCAAGATGCAAAAGCCTCCGACGCATCAGTTGTCGGTGACTTATACGGGGGAGGCCATTGATTTGCCGGTGTTAGAAAAGCAGGCGACGTTTTTCTTGCCGTTACAAATCGCATCAGACGTGACGCTCGGTGAACATCAATTGACGCTAGCAGTGACCTATCAGACTTGTGATGACAAGAGCTGCCTGGCCCCTAAGACACAGAACCTGATCATCCCAGTTACGGTGGGGGTTGCTAGGGTCTTTGCATCTGCTGATGTGCTGGGCAAATTTGATCGCTTTGACATCAAATTACTTGAAAATTTTGAATCACAAGCAACAACTAACGTGGGTGATGCAAATGTGTTATTCGATGCGTTTGGCTTGGCATTTACGCTTGATGGCTCAGGGGCCGCGGGCTTACTTGCGCTCATGGGGATGGCCATGATTGGGGGGATGCTTTTGAACCTGACACCTTGTGTTTTGCCGGTGATCCCGTTGAAAATCATGTTGCTTCATAAGTCTGCGGGCATGCGCAGTAAGGGCTTATTACTAGGTGTTTTTATGTCGGCGGGGGTCATGGGATTCTGGCTGGTATTAGGGATTGCCATTGCGACGCTCTCAGGTTTTTCGCAGGTGAGTCAGCTTTTTCAATATCCGCTATTTACCCTTGGCATGGGGGTTTTAATTTGTGTCCTTGCCATCGGCATGTGTGGCTTGTTTTCAGTGAACTTGCCTAAGCAGGTGTACAACTTCACCCCCAGACATGACACGCTTACGGGGTCGGTGTTGTTTGGCGTGATGACGGCTGTGCTTAGCACCCCTTGCACTGGCCCGTTTATGGGAGCGGCAGCGGCATGGTCGGCAACCCAATCAGCTAGCGTGACGATTCTCGTCTTTGCAGCCATTGGCGCGGGGATGGCATTGCCTTATCTGTTGCTTAGCGCGTTCCCGAATCTTGTAAAAAAAATGCCTGCCGCAGGGCCCGTGAGTGTGCTCGTTAAAGAGTTCCTAGGGCTGTGCCTGTTAGCAGCGGGTGCTTATTTTCTTGGCGTTGGGATCAATGGTTTATTCACCACCGCGCCCAATGAGCCGGGACTTTGGCATTGGTGGCTTGTATGTTTGATTCTTGCATCGGCTGGGGGATGGCTTGCGTTTCGTTCACTAATGCTCGGCGGTAAACGTCCTGCTGCAATTATCTGGGCAACTTTCGGAGTATTGATGTTACTTAGCTCATTGGCAATGGGGCGGTCATTAACAAGCACGGGGCCTATTGATTGGGTCATGTACACGCCCAAGCGAATGACAGAATCGCAAACTCAAGGGCATGCTGTCCTAGTTGATTTTACAGCACAGTGGTGTCTAAACTGTCAGGTCTTAGAACATCAAGTGCTCCACCATCAAGCGGTGGTTGATTTATTAAAAACAAAAAAAATCGTGCCGATGAAAGTGGATTTGACGAGTTCTAATCCTCAAGGGACAGCTCTTTTGCATAGCGTTGGCCGTTTAACCATCCCGTTACTGGTGATTTACGACTCAACGGGAGCAATCCTGTTTAAATCCGATGCGTATACGGTGGGGCAGGTGACTTCTATATTAGAGGCTTTGCCATGATGTTGTTTATGGTATGATTTCAAAGATAATTAGCTGGTAAAGTCTGAATCTCGCTTGACGAAACAGGCTTAACCTAAGACACTTACAACCTTACAGGATGTAGAACCTGTTCCTAATACATGAAGGAGTCTGTTTATGGCGCGCGCAGGAGGCAGTTCGAACGGTTCACTTGTAGCTGCAGTGTTATTGGGTATTGCGTTTTTGACCAGCATGGTCTTTGCGATCCTGTTCTATACAAGAATTGAAGTTGCCGAGCAGTCCGCTGCAAACAACGTTGCAACACTTGATCGTTTTGCACGTAGTTCAGAGCGGTCTGGTAATGACGTGATCCGTGAGATCATGCAAGACGCGAGCAAGTCTGTCGTAGGTCATCTGATAGATGATAACGCCAAGCTTAAGCTAGTGATTCTTGGTTCATCTGAAATAAGCACCGCAGCTGTGACTTCCGAAATGGATAATCTTGGGATCAAGGGGCAATCGCTTGTTCAGGAAATTCGTCGGTTACGCACTGAAGAACAATCCGCAAAGGAACTTCAGGATGACCTAAATAAGAAGTATGAAATCGCCAGTAAACGTGCCAGCGAAGCGGAGACTGCCAAGAACCGCGTGGAGTCAGAGTATCAATCCTCAGTGAATAAACTCAAAGGCCAATTGACTCAATTGGGCAAAGGCTGTTTGGCCTATCAAGCCAAATCTGCAAAAGAGCAAAAATCCATCGTTGCCCAGCTGCATAAGGTTCGCAATAATTACAAAGACATGCAGGCGAAGCATAGCAGTATCGAAAACCAAAAAAACTCAGAAATTCAAGTATTAAAACAGCGTATTTCGCGCTTGGAAAGTCAGCACTCAGGTCGCGCAAGCCAAGAAGCGAATATTGATCCATCTACCTTAGTCGATGGCAAGATTGCCTCGGTCCTCGTAGAACAGAACGCTGTTTACGTTGACCTTGGACAGCATAGCCACGTGATTCCGGGGATGACTTTTGAAGTTTACGATCCGAAAGTCGGCGTTGTAAAAGATGCAAAAGGTAATTACTCAGGCAAAGCTACCATCGAAATTATCAATGTCTTTGAATCCACCTCAGTGGCTCGTGTGGTCCAAATTGCAAATGGGGCTGAAATTTTCTCTGGTGATCTAATCGCAAACTTGATTTATGACCCGGATCTGAAATTCAAGTTCTTTGTTTATGGTGAATTTGACCTAGATAAAATCGGCCAGCTTTCCGTGACCGATCGACGGCGTGTGGAAAACATGATTATCAAGTGGGGGGGCTTGCTTATGTCCAACGCATCACAGCAAGGCAACAATCCTAAACTCACTTATGATGTGGACTTCCTTGTGCTTGGTGCAGAACCCGAATTCCCATCAGCACCGTCTGAAAATGAAGTGGACCCCACCGCAATTGAACGTCATGCTCAAGCCCTTAAACGCTATGAGGCTTATCATGGCCTAGTGAAGCAGGGTAAGGAGCTGTCGATTCCAATCCTGAATCAAAACAGATTCTTGTCGATGGTGGGCTACTACAAGCGATAAATTGCCACTGTTTAAAACAATCAATCACAGATGATCACAGATAAGATAAAAATATCTGCGGTTAAATTGATATGTATTTAAATCTAAGCTTACCTATCGTTCATAATCGTTATCAGGAGTTGATCATTTACCATGGCCAAGCCTAAAAACAAGGCCGTAATGTGGTCACAATATATTGGTGTTCGCGCTGCAGAAATGGCATTGTGTATGTGGCCGCTGCGTTCAAATATACGCTTTGGCAGCGATATTGGTCGGCTGATATGTCAAATCAACAAAAAGCATCGCAATCGAATCATACAAAATCTGCAACTGGCAATGCCTCAATTAACTCCCCTCCAAGCCAATGAGCTTACGTGCAAAGTCTTTGAACATCTAATCAAATTAGGTATTGAAATACTTCATTCTCCACGCATAATGCATCATGATTCATGGGGAAGTCTAGCGACAATTCAAACACCTTCCATCGCACCTGCGGTTCAAATGCTCAACAGTGGCAAACCCGTAATCATGCTCACAGGACACTTTGGCAACTGGGAAATCATGGGCACACTCATGGGGCTCATGGGCTTTGATATGGATGCGATTGCCCGCCCGTTGGACAATCCGCTTTTGAATAACTGGATGACCCAGGTTCGTGAAAAACGTGGCCTGCGTATTGTCACCAAATGGGATGCGACCGACCGAATGGTCAGTGTCTTAAACAGTGGTGGGGCGCTTGGTTTTATTGCGGACCAAAATGCTGGAGACCGGGGCGTTTTTGTCCCGTTCTTTGGAAAACTTGCCAGTACCTATAAATCTATTGGCCTGCTTGCCATTCAACAAAATGTCCCGGTGGTTTGCGGTTATGCCCGACGACTTGATGATCAAATGAGCTACGAAATTGGTGCAACGGATATCATTTACCCCAGTGATTGGGAGTCTCAAGACGATCCGTTGTACTACATCACAGCAAGGTACATGCGAGCTATTGAGAAGATGATTCGCTTGGCTCCTGAGCAATATTTTTGGATGCATCGACGTTGGAAAAGTAGACCTAGACATGAACGTTTAGGCAGACCGTTTCCCAAGAAGTTACAGAAAAATATTGAGGCTTTGCCTTGGATGACACCGGCCATGCTCAAATCCGTGATGCAACCTTTGCCCCAGACATTTGTATAATTGACTAGGTTTATTGCGCATGCCACAATGCGTATACCAACTCACTGACAAGGCTTAACGGTGTCGTTAATCTCGATTTCCTGATTAAAGGTTACTTTACATCAATGCCATTGTGAGAGATAATAGAGGCCCACCTAAGTTCACCCCAATTAATAAAAGTAGAGAAATGATGGATAGCAATATAACCCCCGATACGACTGACCTTCGCCTTGAGGACCGTACAATTTTGATCGTTGATGATGA
>JAESSU010000005.1 GCA_016763955.1 Phycisphaeraceae bacterium
AAATCCAGTCCAGTTCCAATTGACGGAGCCGGACACGGTGTCACCGGATTCTGGCGATGGTTCATAGCTTCCGTCTGCGATGCGGGCCCAATGGAACAGCCAGAACTCCGTGTCGGAGACATAAACACGGAGCTTGGCGTCTTGGGCGATATCCGGTGCGGTGCGGACGTCCTGATCGTAGAAATCAAATGAGCCATTGGCACTGATGCGGCCAGCCTTGCGTTTTTTCCAGCCACCTGTTGAGGATGATGAATATTCTTTTAGATCGGATTTGATTGAAAGGCTGGCGGTGCGCACATCAACCAACTCGACAAAGCCCGCGCCTGTATCAATCTCGATCTTGCACCCAATGGAACTAGGCGGGTCGGGAAGTGACACGTCGGCATCCGTCCCGGTGGTGTGCGTCAAGGCACCATCGCCTGCAAATGTGACGGTTAGGCCTTGAAGATCGCCGCCCTCCTGATTGATCGCCAGAGCAATCTCAGAAACGATGGCGGTGCCGGTGCTGATCTTTGCACCATCAAATCCGGCAAACGTGAAGATGTCGCCGGGCATGTGGACGGGGGTGTGTCCATAGCAGGTGTAAGAGCCGGACCAATCCTTGATACCCGCAGCCTGTCCAGTACCACCTTGGGTGTTGGATGCGCTGTACTCTTTGTTCGCTTCGGATTCGTTGACAGACCAGCTACGCACGGTATTGGCGCCGTTGACGGTGCCGCCCATGCCTGTGAATGTTGACATAATGATCTCCTAAAAGGTCTTCCGGGGTCATCATGTGGTTGCATTTTTTGGGTTAGGATTGGAGTGAGGCGGTGTCAAACCAGACTTCAACTTCGATGCCGACAACGGTGTACCAGCCGTTGGATCGACCCTCTGGATCCGCACTAGGTGCTTGACCTTGCACGGGCTTGACTGTCTTGACGAAGCCTAGGCCTGTGAGGGCGTTCTTCATCGCCGCGACAGCTAGAATGATTTCCCATTCCACAGGGAACGCCTGAGCGGTGATATCAGCCTCGCCGGTGTAGACTTCAAACCGGAACTGCCGTTTGAATGTGGATGAATTGCTGGTGCGATACAGGTGAGGATCTAACGCATCGGCCACCACAGCAACCAATGGCAAGTCGGCCACCTGCAGCGTGGACTTGCGAATCTTGTTATCAAAGCGGATCCGGTTGCCGGGTCTTGACCAAGTTGGTAAACCCGCTGCGTGATTCGAGCACTGTCCATAGAGCGGTGAGCACTTGCGACCATGGTTCTGCTGGGGTTGGCATGAATAAGCTCCTATTTGGCTGCACGCATTAGGTCACGAATCATGCCCTGCGTAGTTGCGGTGTCTGGATCAACAATGATCTCGCGTTTGGGATTATGGCCTTTGCCGAACTGGTGGATGGCTGCGATGTCGCTGACGCCTACGTTGCGTTTTCCTCCAGGATGGTTGTTCCTTGTCCCCTTGAGAAAACCGACACGCACGCCGTTACGAATGAATTTCCAGTTATCCGTTCGCTGTGCATCGAGCACGCCCATAAGCGTGCCGGTGTCCCGTAGCGTGGCGGGTGATCCGGAACCTTTACCCTTGCGTCTACTGCGTTTGGTTGCAGGGGCGAGGCTTGGCCAATCGCCTCCACCACGAGATTGTGAGACGAAGCGGCGACGGATGTACCCGACATAACGTGCTCGCCACTTCTGCATGACCGGTTTCATCTGGGGCGACTTGGGATTCCTGAAGCGGCGTTTGTAGGCCTCAAGCGGCCGCAAGTCGATCGTGATGGTATTGTGAATGCGGAACATGGCTTTACCTTCCGGGGTTTCCGGGGGCTGGGGTCACACGACAAACGGGACGTTGACGCCCGTGGTTCCAGCCACTGCGTCGATCTTGATACTGCCATCTGCGATGTCCTTGATCATCTGCAATGCGGCTTTGCGTTTGGCTGAATAGCGGTTGTACGGCCTACCTTCATCATCCTTGTTATCTAGCCCACGCGCTTCATAGAGCCAGCAGCCAGCGAGTTCCGCTGATGCCGTGGTGATCAGCCCAATGGATTTGCTGGGCTTTGCGTTTAAGGGAATCTCGTAGTCAGAGCCGCTTAGCATGGCGTTGATCATGTCGTCTGCATGGGTGATCGCGCGCGTGATGCGATTGGCGATGGCAGTAAGCACGCCAGCGTCTTGCACATCGCCCGCCTCCATATTCCCCCACGTCTGCACGTTTTCTATGCCGAAGATGTCTTCAATGTCGGTTCGGGTTGCGTATGGCATGACGTTGCTTTCTTAAACTTCCGAGGGCCGAGGGGTCCCGGGGTGGGAGAAATAAAAATGCCCAACCTGCGGGAGATAGGCCGGGCACTTGGATGACGACCTCACATACGAGGGTCACGGATGATTAGTTAGACGAGTGGCCACGAGTCAGCACGCCGGGGCGTGTGCAGATGGTCAGCGGGTTGGATTCAGCTAGCAGGTCAATGCCAGATTCATCGCGGCGGCTAAGTTGACGAGCGTACATGCGTTGACCGATGGTGTTGACCACGCTCATGAGTTGCCCGGCGCAGCGAAGTGCTTAAACAGGCCCATCACGCCGACGGGGAAGAAGCGAGCGTCACCAGCAGGAATAAAGTCCACACTGCCGACCTTGCCGCGATATTCTTCGAAGGTGATACTTGCGAAAGTAAAGCCACGGCGGTTGTCAGCCCGAAGGAAATCCCCGTTTTGCCAGCGTTCGTATGCTGCGGTCACCTTGGCGTGACTGGTGAGCTTGTCAAAGAAGGTCGATGAACAGAGGCAGTGGATATGGTCGTAGGTTTCAGAGCCTAGGACGGTCTCGATGCCGCGAGCGACTTCGAGACATTTGTTTTTGATGTTGGTTGTGGCAGTACCAAGCACAAAGTCCACAGCAGTTTCAGAGATGCCAAATTCAGTGAACAGGTTGAACAAAACAGACGTGCCATCACTGTCGAGAATATTGCCCTTTACCGCACCGATCTTCAAGTGTTCGATGGTGGCTTCCATGCTGCTACGCATGGTGGTCATACGCTGATTGATGAGGGTGGCCGCGACTGCCATTTGCTGGCTGCCGGGCAGTGCGAGCAGGTTTTGCACATCGCCTGGGGAGATGACATCAGCTGCGGGAATGTGCGGAACAGGAAACGCCCGGACGTTTTTCTTGCTGTGACTCATCTGCGTGGGGCTGTCGCCTCGTGCCTTGGTGGGCAGCAAAGAGAGTTGCCCGTTGTTATTACCAACAACCGCAGTGGTGGTGCTGATACCTTCGAAGTCGAACAATCCCATCTGCTCGATCCGGCGGGGCTGGTGGGGCAGAATGTTGATGGATTGTGTCATCGAGACTGCCGAGAATGCGTTGTTATTGAAGATGTCGAGCATGTTCATTTTCCTTGAACAGATGGTTGTTAGGTCAGTTCAGTTATGAGGCGTTCAGAATTTGAAGATCAGTCACATTTGACGCCAAGGGCTAGCAAAGCAGCGATTGCGTCAGCTTCAGTGCCAGACCCAAACGCTAATTCAGTTTGTTTAACGACAGAAGGGCCACGTACCAGGCAGACGCATGTGCGAGTGGTGTCAGTCGCAGTAATCTTCCCAAAGCCACGGCAGATGCCAAAGCACCATCGCCCGCAACATTGAGGATGTCGTGCGTGCTTAGAGTTGTGGCACCTGCTGCAACACCTTCAGTTGAGTTAGCTAAGGTGAGGCCAACTTCCACAGCAGTATCAGTGACAGCGTTATCAACTTCCACAGCAACGGCCTGAGCGGCGAGGTTGGATGCAAAGGTCAGCGTGTAGGTTGTTCCCGCAGTGCCAGTGACAACCACGTCGCCAGCAGTGATACCCGCAAGGCCTTCCAATGCGGTTTGCAGGTCGGCAGTGGAGACGTTGAAGGCTAGAGCAGCGGTGACTTCACTGTTGAGGCCAACCGCGAATGTGCCTGCATCAGGCGTGCCACCAAAGGTAAGCACGGTGATTTGATCAGTGGCGGCCACTGCGGTCGTGTCTGCATGCAGGACGCTACCAAAATCAACAGCGACAGCATCTTTGATGGCCAAAACCTTACGGCAATAGCCAAGTTCGGGGAGGATTTCGCCACGCAGAACGCCGCCGATGTACTTGCCTTCTGTGAGATTAATTGGGTAAGCCATGATTCAAATTCCTTCGTTGGCCCGACGTTCCGGAGAACCGGGGGTTCCGGGGGTTGCGGGGATGTTTCAAGTTCAACAAACGTTGCGATCACTTATTGACAGCATCGCTGCGTGCCTGAGCATCAGCTGTTAGTGGGTTGCTGCCGTCGCTAGATGTGCCGTCGTTACCGGGGGTCGAACGTGACAGTGTGAACGTCTGCACGCCGGACTGTTCGCCGAGTAATTTAGCCAGATCAGAAGCCTTGTTTTCAGCCAGGGCATCGACAATGACCGCGTAGTTAGGGCGGTCCGCACCGTCAGCGATGCTGAGCATGATCGGCTTGCATAGCTCGGGCATGAGCTTGGCTTTGACTGCTGGCGTGAT
>JAESSU010000444.1 GCA_016763955.1 Phycisphaeraceae bacterium
AATCGTCAGCGTCTACATTCGACGCTCAACTACGTCAGTCCCGTGGCCTACGAACAACAGCATCAGGCCGCATAATCTTTTGCACCGCGCCCGCCCAAACGGGGCAACCTCATTCGTACGTTTCCGAACATTAACCCACTATTTAAATATCTATTTTTAAACAAATGTTCCAGTATGATTCAATTGACAAGTCATTAGTTTTTCGATTTTATCTGCAATATGTTTTCCCAGCAGCCTAGCTCCACAGCTACTGAGGTGAATACCATCTTCGATCAACATATTTCCCAGAGTCTCATTTTTCAAAACACGATGAATGTCATCCACTAAAACATTTTGATTTTCAGCAATTCTCACCATTTCTTCGTTATACTGATCCACATCACTGTTTCTCCGTACGAGACGTTTATAGGTCTGCGATATTTTTTGTCTTTCTTCAATGACTGGAGTTGTCAGTGCAAAAATCACTTTTGCACCCTTGCAATTTTCCATAAGCCAACTCAAAATCGTTTCCAGATTTTTTCCATAGTCCTGAACAGACCGTCTGCACTGTAATTTCTCATCTAAGACAATGTCATGCAGGCCACAATTCATGTAGATGAGGTCAGGTCTTCTATCCGAAAACCATTTTTTTATATTCTTGATAATAAATGCTGAATCCTCACAATTTTCCTCAGGAGCCCATACGTTTGCCTGTCTGCCAAGGCTCTCTATGACTATTTCTTGGTAGTCCATCCTTATTGAATCACCCAGCAGCACAATATTTGGTATTTTCGTACTCATACTTTTTCAAATCTCTGATTTTGACCTCGCCATGACCCACAAGCGAAAAATCACGGTGTGCCGACCAATACCTTTTGTGTTTGCCTGGCCTGATATTCTTTCGTCAAACGCGCCAAAGCGGATTGAATATCCTCAATTGCGGTCTCACGTGGTGTTGTCTTGTTTAATGCAGAGACAGCGGCCGCTGCACCTGCCGCCTGTCCCACGCTCATCGTGTGTACCATGACACGTAGCATAAATGGCTCGGTGACACCAATACTGCGACCAGCCCCCATCAGTAGCCCATCAATATGGCGAGGAAGTAAACAGCCATAAGGTAAATCAAACGTATCTTCACCCATCACCTGAACGATCCATGCATTGCTACTTGGATTTTTGACACTCGCGTGATAAGGGACCAAGGCCCCCACGGCATCTTTCTGCCTCGTTCCAGGGCGCATCATTTCCTTTGTCATTGCAAAGTCGCTTTTAATCCACCGCGAGGATCGAACCCCTAGGTTGTCTGCCACACCAGCCACAATTGCATGTTCAAACCCTGGGATATACCTGCGATACACCTCCGCAAGAATAAATGCCATTCGTCGCCCATCATTGATGGCTTTACTTACTGTTCCAGCTTCAAGCCCGTCGATTTTTACGAATCCTGTAATCACATGAACCATGCGAGTTTGACGCAGGCCATGCATCTGACAGGCGTTGGTCGTATGGTGTATGCCGATATTTTTTGGAAGTACTTGATCCTTACTGGCCTGCTGAAAAGCCTTCATCTGGATCCCACCACCATGAGGAAACAAAAAGGTTCCACATTCATCGTATTGCTTTATCGCGTCTTCCAGAACCCAATCCACATCCATCTGGTCAGGATATTCATCGGGATGTTCACGGAAATAATTAACAAAGGCATCAATATCGACATTTCCAAGTCTAAAGCAAAGACTCTGTAGTTGATGTGAACCTTGGCTTTGGGGAGTATTGACTGGAGCCCCTGATAGAAACGCAATATCAGCATCTCCTGTTGAATCCACGACCGTCCTAGCCAGCAAAGACTCCCTGCCTGACTTGCTTTCGATAACCAACCCTTTAATTGTATTTTCCTCAACAATCGCATCGGTCACGGTAACACCAAACAGCAACTCTACCCCAGCATCTTCCAGTAATTGCTGAAGGACCAACTTGCCTTTTTCAAGGTCAAAAATGATGTGTCCTTTGTGGTCATGCCATTTTCGGCCGTACCCCGTTGCAGTCGCCAGAGAGTCCGCAATTTCCACCGGAATCCCTAAAGAACCAAGCTGATGCTTGGAAGTGTAAAAGCAGTTAAAAATACTGCAGACCATCGCTGCAGTCGCAACACCACCGACAAAAGTATTTCGTTCAACTAGAACAGTCCTTGCCCCTGTTCTAGCTGCAGCAATACCTGCAGCAACACCTCCGAGCCCTCCTCCTGCAATGATCACATCCCACTTGCCTCGAATCGGAATACGTTTTGATTTTTCTGGTATGAAATCCATTTTATTTTCTATTAAATAAGTTGCTTACTTGTGAACCCAAGGCCGTCTTCAAGGAATCGTTCCTAAAAAGTGGTTGAGCAATTTTCTGCTTCCTGAATTTGATTCAGTTTCGCTAAGGTCGCCAATTCCATCGCACAACCGCGACGGACATGCTCGCGAACAGCCTGAAGGGCCTCTGAACGATTGGGGGAAAAAATGGCATGAATGAAGTCTTGATGGTGCAAGGCGATGAGACTTTCCCCCTGCATTTCCCAGCCACATTTGGAATTGGACAACATCATGCTTCGAAAATTCAGTCGGTTTAGTTCGCGGAACAGGAGTGGGTTGCCACTAAGCGTGGCAATTGTCAGGTGTAGGTCGGTATGTTTGTCTGCAAAAACCTTAAAGGATTCGGGGCCTGTCAATTCGACCTCATCGCATTTGTTTGCTTTTTCCATCAGAATCGTTTTGGCGTTGGGAACCTCCAACTCCAGCATTTTGTCGACCGCGCCAACTTCGAGAATCTCTCTGACGTAATAGCGATTCTTGATCGATTCGACACTTTCTACGGGGATCCGCACCCCCCTACCTAGGCACGTTTTCGACCAAGCCATCATTTTCCAATGAACGCAAACTACTGCGTAAAGTAACGAGTGTCGCACCCACGGACTCGGCTAACTTGCGTTGAGAGAGAAACTCTCCTTGTGGCAATTTATTATCGACAATCAAATCCTTCAATCGCTCGTAAGTAATCTGTTCACTTGTTTTCATACTTCCTCAATCTTTGGCAGGATATTTCGTAGTTGGGGCACCTTTATGTCAAGAATTATATCCGTTATAACAGTTAAGTCAGACGAAAAATGGAGGGATTGTAAGAAAAATACTTCCTTTGCCCCATATTGGCCATTTCGGTAGCCCACGAATAGCGAATTTCAAACAAAGCCGCAAAACGTCATGGCCATGAAAACTCTAAGGGAATACACCATAACCTACTACAAAGAATACAATTAAAAAATATTGCCCGCATGACAAGCTTTGCAAATCATGTTGCATCAGCTCACTTCTCTACGCCATCGTTCCCAAAATACGTCTTGCATGACCGAGTCAATGTGACCAGTAACGCGGCAGGCCCCCGCTATTTTTTGACTCAGGAGAGTCGGGTAAAGGCTGATCTTAACTTCTTGCAAGTTTGGATCAGCCTTTATTTTTTTACGTAGTTCCCAATCAATGCTCGCTTTTCTTCAACGGTCGCAGGCTGCAGCACTGTTTCTAGCCGTTGGAACTCATCTGCAATACGCTGACGAATCACCTCGGCAGATGGAAGATGCGGAATGTCCACCATGTATTCACTGAGCTGAGCTTCCAAAGCTTTACGCTCAATGCCAGCGTCATGAGCTTGGGTGTAGATACCCAATGCTTGGGCAGTCTCTGAATCCAACGCCAGTAAGTGTTGCTGAAGATTGGCTAATACCAATTCCATTTAATTCTCGTGCTTGATCCATTTTGTTCTGGTGATGGTTTTGAGTCTTGCTGGCGTGAGTTTGTTCCAACTTGCTTTGCATG
>JAESSU010000445.1 GCA_016763955.1 Phycisphaeraceae bacterium
ATTGCACCAATGATCATTTTCTTGAGCTTGGCTGCTTTTTCCATGAACTCCGCAAGACGTTGAAGAATCAAGTCCAGCACACCACCGACTTCGCCAGCCGCAATCATCTTGGTATAGAGTTTGTCGAAAGCTTTGGGATATCTGGCCATGGCATCCGATAGCGTCGCACCGCCGGAGACATCATCGTAAACACCGCGGAGGGAGTTTTTGAGTAGGCCGGGCTCTTGCTGGTCAGTTAAAATCTGAATCGAACGCAAAATCGGAAGGCCAGCGTCCTGAAGCGTGGAGAGCTGACGGGTGAAGTTAGTTAAATGCTTTTTGGAAACACCACCGATGGTGATGGTGATTTCGCTGAAACCCTTTTTGGCACCCTTGCCCTTTGAGCTTGAACCACCTGAAGAACCGCCGGATTTTTTACGGACTTTCTGTTCGCGGACTGATGTGGGGAAGTGTCCCTTAGAGCGGATACGAGCAATGGCATCTTCGCTATTGGCGGCGACGATGGTTCCTTTTTCAGGTTTGCCTGCATCATTGAGTGCTTCATAGACATAGGTTGGCATGACGGAGTTCCTCTATGTATTTTGCCCGGGTGATCTATTGTGCCTTGTTTGGCGGGTTGATCTGGGGCAATTGTCCAAGGCGTGGGGGGATTGTTTTCTGTTCTAAGTATGTTCGAGTTTAGCGAGGCTCTGCTTGATGTGAGCCGCATCGCGACAATGGATTATGTTTCAATGATGGTTTCAGCGACGATTTCACTGATGGTGGTGTTGCCATCAAAAATGTTAAGTAAGCCACTTTCACGCAGCGTACGCATGCCCCGTTTACGGGATTCATTACGCAGGATGGTGGTGGAAGCTGACTGCATGATCATTTCACGCATTTCGTCATCTAGAACCATAATTTCAAACAGACCGATACGGCCTTTGTAGCCGGACTTATTGCAATAGCTACAACCGACACCGCGTGAAATTTCTCGGCCTTGTAGTTCATCTCGTGAGATTTGCAGTTCGAAAAGTTCTTCGTCAGAGGGGGTGTAGACTTCTTTACAGCGTGGGCAAATGGTGCGCACCAGTCGCTGTGCGATAACGCCTTCCATCGTCGCGGTGATTAGGAAGGATTCAAGTCCAAGGTCCAGTAAACGAGCGATGGAACTTGGCGCGTCATTAGTATGTAATGTGGTGAGTACTAAGTGACCGGTAAGGGCAGCTTGCACCGCAATGCGAGCGGTTTCAAGGTCACGTGTTTCGCCGACGAAAATAATGTCAGGGTCTTGACGCAGGAAGCTACGAAGTGCTCTTGCAAATGTTAAGCCCACGGCGGGGTTCACACCGACTTGAATCAAACCGTCAATATCGAATTCGACGGGGTCTTCTGCGGTGCAAATTTTTTCTGAGACCGTGTTGAGTTCGTTTAGGGCCGAGTAGAGTGTGGTGGTTTTACCTGAGCCGGTGGGGCCGGTGACGATGACCACGCCGTTAGGTTTATGGATGAGTTGGCGGAAGCTGTCTAGGTCGTCCGATCGCATGCCGATGCGGTCTAAGTCCAGACTCACTGCTGAACGGTCAAGGATACGCAGCACGACTGATTCACCAAAGAGGGTGGGTAAAACAGCGACACGCAGGTCCACGGGGTTGCCGTTGACCGTTAATTCAATACGGCCGTCTTGAGGCATACGACGTTCGGCAATGTCCAAGTTAGCCATGACTTTTATACGGCTGACAATCGGTAAAGCCAGATGACGTGGTGGCGGGACCATTTCGTAGAGCACGCCATCGATGCGATAGCGCATCTTAAATTCAGTCTCAAACGGCTCAAAGTGAACGTCCGATGCTTTATCTTTAATCCCTTGCATCAGCACCAAGTTCAAAAGACGTTTGACCTTGTTATCTTCTGCAGCTTCAAGCAAGTCCGCAAGATCGATGCTTTCATCATCAATAGGCAGATTTTCAAGTTTCGGGTCATTTGCCAACTCGCCAATGAGATCACTAAGTGATTCTTCATTCTCACCGTAGTAACGGTTAATGAGACTTTCGACCTGCTTGGGGTCTGCGATCACAGGCTTGACGGTATAGCCCATGAGCATTCGCAGGTCGTCAATAGCACGGAAATTGTCTGCACTTTTTAGTGCAATCGTCAGCGTATTAGTCGATTTTTCGTAATTAAGCGGGAAGACTTGATACGCTTGGGCAGTCTCAGCGGGCAGGATGTTGACGATTTCATCAGGAAAGTCACGGGATTCTAAGTTTAGCGTCTCCATGCCTGCTTGTGCGGCAAGGCCTTGACTGATGTCCTCGTCAGTAACATAACCTAGTTCGACAAGAATCTGTCCGATTGGCAGGCGACGCGTGGCCTGCATCTGCAAGCCTTCTTGAACCTGTTCACGAGTTACTTTGCCTAATTTAACCAGAATCCGGCCAATCCGACGACCTTGCAGTTGTTTGATGTCGATGGGGCCAGCTTCGGCTGTATTGCTTTGATCTTCATTGCCTTGGTCCTGGGAGGCATCATCATCGTCATCATCATGATTCGACGAATCGGACATGTCGATGGACGTGATATCCATTTCCTGCTGAACTTCACGTTGGACGCGTTTTAAATCAGCATCGGCACCTTTGACCGTACCAGTGCTTTTGACCGCATCAACAGCTTTGGCCTTATCAGCGCCTTTGATCGTTGAGTCTTTTAAAGTCTTCTTTGCCACGATCTGAAATTCCTTAGTGTGTTTTACCTAGGACAAATATCACTTGCATGGGTTCATTGCGAACCGGAGGTTCTGTCAGCAGGTGTTTCACTATATTTGCATGCCTGTAAAGGCCCATCAAGGGGTGTTTTAGTTATTTCAAGTATCCAAAAACCAAACGTCTACTTTACCGAAGTTTTATTTGCCTGCTTTAGGCGACTCTTTGCTCAGACAAATCGTGAATTTAGATTTGGAGCTTAAAGAGATTATTGGAGCTTGATTAGTTCTCTTCTAATATAATACGGTTGTTTTTAATGTCTACAATGATTTATTGGTCAAAAAACAACAATAGACAATTAGAAAATGGTTTTTCAAAAAAGCGAGTGATGTTAGATTAGGGGGAGAATGCCGATTAATCATCTAGGATTTCGGCGGAAAATCCTGTGATTTGATCGATTTTAATCCAAGAATGCATTGCGAGACATTAACAGGAGCTAGCATTCTCACGGCGTAATTGCCCGCAAGCAGCAGCAATGTCACGGCCACGACTTGCACGAATATGAACATTGACTCCGGCTTGACGGAGAATTTCCTGTAATTTCAAAACGTCCTGAGTGCTAGGACGTTTATAGGGTAGCCCTTTGACTTCGTTGTAACGGATCAGGTTTACATTGCTCCGTAAACTCCGAGCGACCCTTGCTAGCTGATGAGCATGTTCAGGCTGATCGTTGATCTTACCTAACAGAATGTATTCGAGCGTGATCTCTCTGCCGGTCTTCTTAAAGTAGTAGTGACCTGCTTCTAAGAGTTGACTAATGGTCACATAATCAGCCCAGGGGATCAGTTCGCGTCTTAGTTCGTCATTTGGAGCGTGCAGACTAATCGCTAGGGTGATGGGCATTTCGATTTCGGCTAACCGGCGAATCTGAGCTGGCAAGCCAACTGTACTTACAGTGATTTTTCGAGCAGAAATCCCCATGCCCCAATCTGCATGAATAAATTTAATGGCTTTACAGACCGCATTTAAGTTGGCCAACGGCTCACCCATGCCCATAAACACGACATTACTGATTCGCTGAACTTGGGGTAAGCGAGCTAATTGCCAAACCTGTTCGACGATTTGCCCAGAGGTAAGGTTTTGGTCCACTCCGTCTAGGCCTGATGCACAGAATGTACAACCGACTGGGCATCCCACCTGACTGGAGATGCATGCCGTTTTTCGCAGTTCAGAGGGGATCATGACGCATTCGGTCTGGTTAGATGAATTATCTAACACAGGCAAAGTTCCCTTAGATGCCTCAGACCAGTCAACGAGTAACTTTTGGACACCATCTGTCGCAACTTGATGCCGAACGGTTGTACCGCGGACGATGACGATGTTTTGAGCTAGTTTTTGCCGATCTGCTTTGCCGATATTGGACATTTCGTCCCAATTATCCACATGCTTTTCGTAGACCCATTGCAAGATTTGCTTGGCTCGGAAAGTAGGCAGCCCGAGTTCTTTGACCGTTTGAGTCAATTCTTCAGGTGTCAGATCAAATAGATGTTTCAGGACAAAGTCGCTCATAAGCTGTATCTTATACGAAATTCCAAACTGCAATATTAAAGTGAGTTTCTAATTCCATGACACAGACTGTTGAAGCAACTGATGTGAGTCTAGCCGTTGATTTGGCGGGGCTTAAGCTGGACAATCCGATGATGACTGCCTCGGGTACTTGTGGCTATGCTTATGAGTACCAGGATTTTGTGGATTTGCACCAATTCGGTGCTTTTGTCACCAAGAGCATCTCCGTGGAGGCTCGCAAGGGTAATGAGGCCTACCGCATCGTCGAGACCCGTGGTGGGATGATGAATGCCATCGGCCTAGCCAATGTGGGGCTAGAAGCATTTTGCAAAGACAAGATGCCTCAGCTAATCCAAATGCGTCAGCAAGGTCCGCGAATCATCGTCAATGTCGCAGGGCATTGTACGGATGATTATGTCACCGCAGCAGGGCGGATATCACAAGCCCCTCATGTCGATGGCATTGAACTCAATGTCTCCTGTCCAAATGTAGGCGATGGTCTAACCTTTGGCACAGACCCTAAGCTGCTTAAACAAGTCGTCCGTGAAGTGCGTAATAGCATGCGTAAGGACTGCAAACTGATCGTTAAGCTCTCTCCTAATGTTGGCGACATCACTTTAACCGCTGGCGCAGCAGTCGATGGTGGTACGGACATCCTGAGCATGATCAACACCTACACTGCCTTAGCGATCGACATTAATAAACGGCGGCCGCGCATTGCCAACGGCACAGGCGGTCTCTCCGGCCCAGCCATCCGTCCCTTAGCCGTCTACTTAACAAGTCGCGTCTACCGCGAAGTTGCCAAAGACGCGGGCGTTCCCATCATCGGCATGGGCGGAATCCAATACTGGCAAGACGCAGTAGAATTTCTTCTAGCAGGCGCGACCGCCTTAGCAGTAGGCACCGCGCTCTTCGTAGACCCCGCGTCCCCCGTAAACATCATGCAAGGTTTAAAAACCTTCCTCGCGAATCAAGGTATCACCGACATCACCGACATCATCGGCACTCTCAAAATGCCCAATGACCCAGACTATTAAAACATGAAATCAACCAACCCCTTTGACTCACTCCTTGAACAGCATATTGCCCAACTCCCCGATTGGGTTGCGGTGCGTTTAGAGGAGATTCCGGTGATTGTGGATGACGAGCCTAGTGATGAAACATTGAACATGCTCGGACTTAAACGCCGCAGTAGTGAACTTTGCGGGCTGCATACTGGCATCCCCATGACGCTTCGCAGTGTCGAGCAGCCTTGGCGTTTGCCCGATCACATCCAGCTTTTTCGGGGGCCGATTAATCGGGTCGCCAGAGCAAGCCAAACTTCACTGTCCGAGCAAATTCGTATTACACTATTGCATGAGATCGGTCATCACTTTGGTTTAGATGAAGATCAATTAACACAACTGGGATACGGCTAAACGGGCGACAACGAATGGTCATCCCCTGTCTATTAGAAAATTAAAGCGACATGCTCAAACTTGCCACCATTTTGGACAACCCCGGTGAACCGACCGCAAAGACACGCTATCGTGATCCTAAATTACTAAAGCAACTTGGATACAACGGCTTGGTTCTCTACGAAACCACCGGTCTTTCAGGCTTACGAGGCCCCGACAGTGTTCAAAGCGGCGAAATTCGGCGGTGGATTTCCAAACAATATGATCATGTCCAAACCAATGTCCAACAAGCCAACCAAGCAGGTCTAGAGGTCTATCTAACGTATGACGTATTAAGTCTTGCTCGGGATATCGTAGACAAAAGTCCAAATCGTTTTGTCTGTAAAAATCGCCCAGGCACGTTATGTCCAGCCAGTGAAGCGACCCTTGAAAATTCCGTGGATGCACTGGATCACTTGATTCAAACGTTTCGTTCAGTAGCAGGTATTGTTTTACGTTTTGGTGATAATGATGCAGGGCGTTTACCTTATCTTGTGGGCAATGATTTATACGCACCTCACTGCCCGCGATGTAGCCAACTTGGGCGTGCTGATCGAATCATCTCAGTACTCACCCGTTTTTATGATCTGATTGTAAAGAAATATGATAAGCGGCTAATCGCACGAGCTTGGAACCTGCGTCCTAATGGGATGCATGATTCGGTGGAACTCTGCGAGCGTATCCGTGATCGCTTGCCCGGTGATGAAACGGATGATCGTTTTGTCCTCTCCTTTAAATATACTCAGACAGACTTTTGGCGATACCAACCTTGGAATCAAGCAAGTTTGTGTTTCGGCCAACGACCGATTATCTATGAACTGCAATGCCAACGTGAGTTTGAAGGCAAAGGCGGTGTCCCCAATTGGCAAGTCCCCATTTGGCGTGATGGTGATCCAGCCATCGAAGATGAAACACAACGCGGGGGGTTGGCAAAAGTTTCCTCCCGTATCAACTTTGGCGGACTTTGGGCGTGGGTTCGTGGGGGCGGATGGGGCGGTCCTTTTGTTGCTAACGAAGATTGGATTGATGCCAACGTCTATGCGGTTCCGCAACTCGCTGAAACGCCAGGCATTAAACCTGCAAAGCTCGCAGAACAATGGGTCGATCAGAGAGTCGGTGTCCCTAAAACCAAAACCAAACAAGCGATCTGCCAAGTGCTCCAAGCTTCGGTCCAATTTATTCAAGACGGTTTTTACATCGGCCCCTATGCACGAAGTAAAACAGATGCTTGGCATCCCAATGCAGACTGGATTCAAGATGACCTAATCGACGCTCAAGCAGCTTGGCGAATGATCCAGCAATTGTCCTTCGACAAGCTAGAACAAATCTACATTGAAAAAACACGATCAGTAGCATTGGTCAATCAAGTGCGTACCAATTTATATCGGCAAATCAATGAAGCGAATCGCTCTCGCTTAGAACCGATGCATAATTCGCTGATGTACACCGAGTCTCTATACGGCACACTCAGTGAACTATTACAAGGCATGGTGGCGTTCCGTCAATATCGACGCACCAAAGACCCCGCACTTGCTGAAAAAGCACGTCACCGTCTACTTAGCGCCCAAAGTCATTGGAACCATCACAGTCAACGTCATGCCAATCTCGCAGGCACAGCCACCGCATTCCGCGAGTCAGGTTTCTGGGATTTAACCCAAAGATTACTTGGCGAGATAACACCGTAAATAGACTTTATCAAGGCGATGGTTTCATTTCCCCTCAGTGTTGCCCGGTGATGTAAGCGTACCTGCAATAAGATCCAAAACCGCTGCGTTGGCAGGGATATTCATGCTCTTGCGGGTGAAGACGGATTTATCGATCTGTTTAAATGTGAACTGTTTGACATGAAGTTCACTGCGGCGAATGTGATAGCTGCCATTCTTACGGTAGGGCGTTGAAGAAAATTTCATGGCATAAATGACATAAGGTTGCCCTTGATCGTATGCCCATCGATTTTTTGTTTCGGACTCGTAATACTCGCCGGGGATATGTTCCCAATGGTATTTTGCCTTGTAATGAGTCAGCAGCAATCGCCCAGCAGACAATAACAGGTGGATTCAATTCCGAAGCGCAACACCGGGGAGCTAAAAGCATGACATCGTGAGTCTGGTAGATTGAGGTTACTTAACAACTTCAAACCAACCGGAGCCCACGATGCCACATGCACAGCTTACCACAAACGAACGCTACATCATCACCCACTTGCACCATGCTGGCGTGTCCAATGCAGAAATTGCTCGCAGGTTAAATAGACACCGTGCACGATCGGCCGGGAACTAGCTCGCAACCGTGATGCCTCCGGCTACCACTACCTGTCCTCTGAATACCATGCTCAACAACGACGCAAGCAAGCCAACACGCGATATAAAATCGATAATCTTAATATGCAAGGTCGTGTTCGACACGGGCTCATTGTACGTTGGTCGCCCCAGCAAATTGCGGGCAGACTCAAACGCGAATTTGCCAACGAACCGACTAAG
>JAESSU010000446.1 GCA_016763955.1 Phycisphaeraceae bacterium
TACTGACATGTTTCTTCCATTTGTTTTATTTTCTGTACTTTTTCCCAACAGAGGTTCACCAATTCATTCACGCCTTGTCGCGTTGCTGAACTGATGCACATCACATCAAATCCCAACTCCTGTTGGATCATATCAATCGCTGTTTGACGGTCTTCTTCATTTGGGAACAAGTCCATTTTGGAGAGTACGATGATCACTTGCTTAACAGCCAACTCAGGGGAGTAAGCTTCGATTTCTTTACGGATCACGTGGAAGTTTTCCACGGGGCTACTATGGTCGATTGGATCGACATCTAGCAAGTGTACGAGCAGGCGAGTTCGCTCAACATGCTTAAGAAATTCGTGGCCCAGCCCCTGTCCTTGGGACGCGCCTCCAATTAAGCCCGGAATATCTGCAAAGATCACACGGCGGGTAAAGTCTCCTGACGCACCTGCAAGCTCTGCAATACCAAGATTCGGTTCAAGGGTGGTAAACGGATAGTCCGCGATTTTAGGAGTTGCCTTGGAGAGCACGGACAGTAGCGTGGACTTGCCTGCATTAGGAAGTCCCACAAGCCCAACATCGGCGATGAGTTTTAATTCAAATCTGAGTTTTAATTCTTCTGCTGGTTCACCGGGCGTACACTCACGGGGCACCTGATTGGTCGAGGACTTAAAATGCTCATTACCAAAACCACCCCTACCGCCCTTGCCCACGACAACCCGGTCGCCAATTTCCATTAGGTCCGCAAACAGCTCTCCGGTTTCGTCGTTATACACCAACGTACCCGGCGGAACCAGCAGGACACAATCGTTGCCATTGGCTCCATGTTGCTGCTTACCTCGCCCTGAACCGCCCTTTTGAGCGTACCAGTGATGTTTACTGGCATAGTCCATGAGGGTGTTCACATTGGGATTGGCTTCAACAACCATGTCGCCACCCTCACCACCACCACCGCCATTAGGCCCCCCCTTGGCTCTGTTTTTCATTCGCAAAAAGGAGATGCATCCGCTGCCACCTTTACCACTACACACATAAATTACTGCATTATCTACTAGCATTTGCGGATTATAGCCGGATTAAGACAATAGTGAAAAGACGGCCTAAATAAAAGATTTTGTTGGCGTTATAAAATGAGATAATTCGAGGTCATTTCAAGAGGTCGAATCTTCTGCGATGACGAGTTTATCGCCTAGTTGGTCAAGCCAGATTGGGTCGATTTGTGAGTCGGTGATGATGTGATCCAACTCTCCTACGCCGCAAACACGAGCAAGACTCTTGCGACCGAATTTAGATGAATCCATTAATAGTGCACAGCGAGTTGCTTGGCGCATCATGGCTTGTTCGACTTCTGCCATGCCGATATTTAGGTTATAGGCCGAGTCACCGAGTATCCCATAGAGCGAAAAGAACAGTAAGTCGCCGTGAAGTTCCGCGAGTGTGCCAGTGGCAATGGGGCCGATGGTGATGCCGGTTCTGGGGTAGAGACTGCCACCAATGAGCAATGTTTCGACCTGTTCGTCATCATGAAAAAGGGTTGCAATCGCCAGTGAATCGGTGACGACCTGTATGGGCCTTGCCGTGATCTGCCTTGCAGCATAGATCACTGTGGAGCCTCCATCCATGAGTACGGTCATGTGAGGTTTAACCAGTGATGCAGCTAAAGCACCAATAGCCATCTTTTCTGTAATAGCCTCATTCATTCGCTCAGTGAGTGTCAAACCCGACACGCCATGAGGCGACTGAGTTTCCCCGATATAGATTGCGCCCCCGTGAGTCCGGCGAGCGAATCCTTGTTCTTCAAACAGTTCAAGATCACGCCTGACCGTCGAGGTACTCACGTCCAATTCACGAGCCAAATCCTCAAGCTGCACCGTGAGGCGTTGCTTAAGAAAATCCAAGATAATTTTTTGGCGTTCAACGATGAGCATGGGTTTTTAGTCTAACTGCAACACCACGTGTCGCTGATACCTTTATCATTAAGATAATTTATCCCATGTCGCTTGCAGCGCTTTGGCGGAACTTTGAATACCGGAGACTTCTTTAGGCCACAAGTCGATTTCAAGTGCTTTAACCACACCTTCGCGCCCCACCACCGTCGGCAGGCTCAAGCACACGTCACGCATGCCATACTGACCGTTGACTTGAGCACTCACAGGCAGAATCGTTTGTTTGTCTAGTGCAATGGCATGAATCACCTGAGCAATTGCAACGCCCACCGCGTAACCCGCGCCACCCTTACGACGAATCACTTCCGCGCCAGAACCTGCTGCACGCTTGGCAAGCTGGTTCTGTTCATTGGGGCTTAGGATCGCAGCCAAAGGCATGCCTGCAACCGTTGCGCTAGACCAAATCGCAGACATCGTATCGCCATGCTCACCGAGCATCAGCGCATTGACTTGCGTCGGTGGCAATTTTTTAGCTTCTGCAATCAGTGAACAAAAGCGCGTTGTATCTAACATCGTGCCCAAGCCAATGACCTTGGCAGGATTCCAATTTAAATGCTCAATAGCCAATCGTGTCAAAACATCCACGGGGTTGGAGACCACGAAAATAATCGCGTCCTTCTTGAGATTCGCATTACGCAAATCTTCAAGGATGCCCTTAAAAATGGAGACGTTGCGGTTAATCAAATCCAATCGGGATTCATCAGGCTTGCGACGAGAACCGGCCGTGATACACACCACATCAGCATCCGCAATCTGAGGTGTGGTCGCAGCATAAATCTCCTGATCACCGCAAAAGTGTGCCCCATGGAGCAAGTCCAAAGCTTCGCCTTCTGCAAGATCCTGATTCACATCCAACAACGCGATTTGACGAACAATCCCACCGCATTGCAAAGCAAATGCAGCATTAGAACCCACTCGTCCACCACCACCAATAATTGCGACTTTTAAAGGCATTTTTCAATTCCTATCGTTATGACAACGATGCAGCGCACCGCAGTTATTTTAAAATCAAAACAGAGAACAAAATTTAAAACCTGTTCTTTGTGAGTTATTTACCCATCGATGAAACGATCTGATCCGTGATGCTCTGCACCATGGCTTCGAAAGAATCGGTGCTGGTGGTGGCTTTGCCGCCATTGCAATCACAGCTTGCTGTGGTTGGGTTCACTGGGAATGATGCGAGGAACGGTTGGTTTTCCGCACCGACGCAACCTTGAGGTGAACAGCTTAAACGTTCATCAGGCAGACCAAATGATTTTTTAACTTCAAGTAGTTCAGTCATCTGGTTTTGGTCCAGCTGATTGACACTGCCTAGTTGTTTGGTGAGCAGAAGCACACGACAGTAAGCGTCGAGAATTTCGAGCTTGTAAAAGGGATCGA
>JAESSU010000447.1 GCA_016763955.1 Phycisphaeraceae bacterium
TGATTACACTACTTCCCTTGTAACCAGATGCTCTGCAAAGACTTTCGGTGGATAGGCGGGCTAAAAAAGCTCGAGTTGTTGGGGGGCTGGTTCGGGCTTTTTGCGTTTTTTGCCCCAGAAGACACGCATTCGCTCGAATTGTTTGTCAGTGATGGCGATGATTCGGACTTCGCCTTGGGGCGGAACCATTTCTTCGATCCGCTTAATGTGCACTTTGGCATTGTCTTCACTTGCACAATGGCGGATATACACGCTGTATTGCATGAGTGTAAAGCCATCTTTGAGCAATGCTTTGCGAAAATGCGTATAGTCGCGGCGTTCGGGTTTCGTATTGGTGGGCAGATCGAACATGGTGATAATCCACATACAGCGGTATCCACTTAAAAACATAGTGAGCAATCTTTCACGACAACGGCAGGGCGGTTGGAATTTCTAACTTACATTTTGGGTCTTGATAAATTTTGAGTAGGCTGGCAACATAGCGGTGCAATTGCACCATTAATGGGCCAGCTTGTTTGTTTAACGCAGTGGGTTCTGCGAGCAGTTCTAGTAAGTAAGCTTTGGTGAGTTGGTCGAGTTCTTGGCGGCCACGTTTAAGACAGTTGCGAACTCGCCGGTCCACTAGTGGGCGTAAGGGTTCCATTAAATCATCCGCTAAGCAAAAAGCGTTTGCACGGTTGTGATGATGAACCCCTAAAGCAGGATGGAGACCTGCTGCGACCAAAGCTCTGGCAACGGCTGCCCGGAGAATGGCATAGCCGTAGTTTAGAAAAGCGTTAGCAGGGTCGATGCCGTTTTGATTGCGTTTGAAATTGTTGTGTTGGGGTAGATCGTTAAGCCAACAGCTCCAATATTTTTTCGCTGCTTGAGCTTCATGGTTTTGCGGGTCACCGGCTTTGACATCTTTGGCTAATTGTTTCAGTGACCGGCTAGCAGGGGAGTTAGGCGAAAGGTTATTTCGCTGAGCTAGGATTTTAGCAGTGATGATTTGCTTCCAGATTTTTTTGGCAGTGGGCTTGCTGAGATTGATTTGGTCTTGGAGACGGCAGACTTGTTGAGTGTTATCTGAGATGGGGATTAGGATGCCGCTGGGCAGGTGGTTTTTCCCGCAAATGACAAGGGTTGCCCCATGTTTTAAGAGTGTTTGGAAGGCAGCGTGTGAGTAGGTGGTTCGGGGATGATCAACGATAACCATGCCGATATCTTCACAGGGGATTGAACGGGGCTTTGCATCAGGAGGGTCGTAAGGCTCGATGACAAGTTGTTCGAGTTTGCTGGTTAGATGTGCTGGTTTTTGTGATATTTCAATCGTGTGTTTGATCATCCCCGGATTCCTTTACACGTTGGTTGTTTGATTGTCAGTATAGTTTAACTAGTCATTGGCCCAGCGAATACGTCCAAGTGGATCCACGGTAACTTTTTTTGCGTTGAGTGTGTTGGGCTTGGCAAAGTAAGATTTCACTTCTTTGCTTTTTCTTGCATCTGAATGCTCTGCAAAAGTAAAGATACCGCCTTGCGTTGATTGGCCTGTTTTGTAAACAAGTAGTTTTTCTGAACCCTTCCAGTTGGCTAAGACCATTTCCCCTCTACTTAACGACATGACAAACTTCGCGTCTTTGCGCGTGGGGTGTTTGCGATCAATCAGCGGAAATTTTTCTGAAGCTTGTTTATAAAACTGGGAATGAAGGACTTTTTTAGCTTGTGTGGATTTGGGTTTTTGTTCTAGTTTATTGACTTTCTCTGCGACAAAATTTTGTTGTTGTTTTAAGATGTCGATCGCTTGGATCATGGAGACGAAAATAGCATCACGTTTGGTTTTTCCTTTTTCATCCCATTGGAAGATACAAAGGTGATGGGTGTTGCCGGGCTTGACGAAGGCGATTTGCGTTGGGTCGTTCGCCTTTTTAGCCTTTTTTTGACCGATGGGTTGGATGGTTTGTTGATTTTCTAGCAAGCGGACTTTTTTAATGGGAACGCCTGAGGGCATGGTTAGTTTGGAAAGCACTTCTTGCATTTTTTTCTTGTCAGTTTTTTTGCCACGTCCAAATTCAAGGCCCGCATCAGCAAGGGCTTTAATCACAATTTTGCGAATCGCTGCGTCGCGGATTTTTCCGATTTCATTAGCTGATAATGTTTCAACTGGTTTGCGTCGAACATAGGTATTGGCAATCGGTTTGCCTTCTGGGTCTTTTACGGGTGCATAGATGGTGTCTTCATGTAAAGCTCCGCTGATCTTGCGGTTGACTCGATGTGAGACGTTGATGGTATTAACTGCTTTTTCGACATCATCTCGGAAGTTTTCCCAAGGCTCATTTAGTCGTGGGCCTTTGTGTGCTTGCTTGTATTGTACTTCGCCGGTGGCATAGTCGATCTGTTCGACTTCTTGATAGCCTTTGGAAAGTTGTAACAAACGCGAACGGTTCGTCACGGCAACGAGGATTGCATCAATTGCATGATGACGATGATCATCACGGGTTTTCTGGTTCACATCATCTTGACGTAGAATCCGATTGAGTCCCCATTGATGTCTTAGTGTTGCGGTGTGTTGGCCTTTGAGTCCTAGGATATGTTTCTAATCATCAAACAGACAGGCAAGGTATTGGCGGGTTGCTTTGGCGATGTAGCCTGTGTCGGTGAGTTGGCGGGCGATGAAGCTATCGACATCGACTTCTTTTTGCATGAGTTTTTTGAACTTGCCATAGGGGAAGCCGTGATTTTTGACAAAGGCTAAAGCACGGGTGCTAATTTCATCAAACTGATTGGGATTTGACGCTGCGAGCCATTGGTAGACGGTGCGCTGTCCCTTGGCTGCATTGGCATGTCTAAAGCAAAGCACTTTATTGCTTTGTGAATCATCAAGTGAACGTGAGCGTGGGAGGATGTGATCGATATCGACATCGCCGGAGAAAAGTTGAATCTGTGAAATTTTAGTGCCTGTGTACATGCACTCGTGGTTTTGTTGTTCCCAGATTAGGTAACGGTTGATGGCAACACGGGTGATTTTGATGCCTTGCATGCGGATTGCAGCAGCTGCATCGTCGCGTTGCTTTTCACGTTCAGAACGGACTTTGTTAAAGTCCTGGCGTGCTTTGGTTCCCATACTCACTGCGCGTGCCATTTCTAGGTGGATTTCATCAGGCATGCCGTGAACACGAATGATGATGTTGATGACTTTACGCAATTCGGTGAGTGTGCGCTTGACCACCGGGTTGGGAATATCACCTAGCGGGCAGTTAAAGGCATCTTGGCGAGGGAGCTTGTCAAAGAGCCTGCGTTTGAGTTGGTCGCGTCTGAGATAGCCTGCTGCATTAAGTGCAGAGTTGGTTTCATCCAAGGCTTGGTAGACCAACCCTTGTTCCATAAAGGGCAGGAGTTTACTTAGAGCGAGTCGAGATAGATTTAGATAACCATCGGGGAAGTCAATTCTTTGAGCTGCGTCAGCTTGGTCGGCGGTGAGGCCATACTCGTCGATGAGCTGTTGCATAGCAGCGTCTTCATCATTTTCGAGATTTAGAAGCAGTTGGACGATGGCATTTTTTTCGTCTTCATCCCGCGCGTGCCAAGCTTTACCTAGGACTTTGGCGTTGGCGAGTTGCCAATCGGTGACCATGCCTTTGATGCCCTTGCGTTTGCCCTTTTGCAAGTTGAATTGGATGTTCTCTGCTGGGGGTGAGTCAGGTAGTTTGGCGAGCCATTTTGCGAGTTGATCGAAGCTTGCTTTTTCTTTGGTTTGAAGTTGGTCAAGAATATACGCGCGTTCCTGTTCGGTGAGTTTGCGTTCTAGTGAGGGGGTGGCGGTGTTATCAATGAGTCGTAAATTATTGATCTCTGTGAGCAAACGAAAACGCTGAGCTTGCCGATCTGCACGTGGGCAGCGTTCTTCTTTGGGTTCAAGTTCACATAGGCCGATCATTGATTTGGGCCAGTACATTGGACGCTGAAAAAAAAGCATTCCATGAACACCAAAGGCTTGAAGCAGTGATTGGCCTTTTGCTTTTTTGCGAGGTTTGACGGGGTAATTTTCAGGTGTGCCATCAGCTCCGTATCGCAAGGTGTCTGTTAGCAAATTGGGGTGATGTTTTGCTTGCTGATCCCAGATAATATCGAATTCATTTTGGAGCATGCTTCGGCGAGTATGACGACTGCGAATATGATCGTCATCAATGCGATGTTCATGCTTAAAATCTTTGACCTTGTTGTAAAGATATTGGCCCAGTGTTTGATAGCCTGCCTTATCAATTGCTTCTTGTAATTCGGACATCTCCGCGAGCATGCCTTTGGCATCTTTGTCATCACGGTCTTTTTTACGATTAGATTGAAAGCCGCGGTGTTGATTTAAATGTAAACAGACACGGCCTAGCTCATGTTCAGTGATTTGTTGTGTGACTGCTTTGTCTCGCAACTCATAGGGATCGATTGCATAGAGTTCATTTTGAAGTCCAGCTTCTTGGGGCCAAAGTCCTGCTTCGATGAGTGCTTTAGCAAGTTCTTTTTTACGGAGACTCCGACGTTGGGCTTGCCGGCGCATCCCGCGTGCGATGCGCCGGGTTTCGTTACGGGATGACTCTTTGCCGGTGTCAAAAGCATCAA
>JAESSU010000448.1 GCA_016763955.1 Phycisphaeraceae bacterium
CGCTGTAGCTACCCAATGTGACTAGGGCACAATGATCCTTTTTCTCAAACGAGTCGGTCACTTTGAAGGTGATATCTAATTGCATGCCTTGGGTAGCAATCTGTTGCCAGAGCGTGCCGGGATTTTTAACCCATGCAGAGGTGGCTCGGCAATTAAGTGCTCCGTTTACAGGGGGCACTTTTATGACGGGGGGTTCAATGTTGAGTATCTGCGGAATTTGCCCTGCTGCGTAGATTAACCCTCTACTTAGTTGCTCCGCTGTAAGGGCTGAGAAGTCAGCAGAAAACCATTCGTTATTTTTTGCAGTCGCTGTATGGACAGGTTGGTGTTGGGTTAGATTGAAAAATGCGGGGTGTATTTTTTGAACCATATAGCCATTTTGTTGATCGGTCCATTGCAAAATGGTGCCATAGCATTGGGTTGCTGTGGTTGCGGTTTTTGGCATTGAAAATGGAGCGGTGAGCTGATGTGATGTGGGATCAAATGCAAGGGGCACAGTTTTAACCACTTTGTGTGTTTGTTCACTGCGAATGATCAGTACTGTATCGGTATTTGGCTTTGGTCCAGCAGGAAGTTGGACTTTATAAGAGAACTGAGGCGTGGTGAACTGAAAGATTCCCGATCGTTTTTCTGTTGCAGCAGTAGCGATATTCGTTTGGGATGTGGGTGTCATGCGGTAAGTTAAATCTAACTCGGTGGGCTTGAAATTGGGGTTGTGAAAATAGATTGATGAGTTGTTTAATAGCGGTGCAAATAAATGACGGACTGAGGGGGAAATCGTGGTATGCCAAGAGGTGGCGATCATGCCTCCGCAGTTTCGTTTCGCCGCATAGTGAGCAAATGCTCGAATGCCTTTGTCGTCATACCATGTAGCACCCCAGACATCCTTAAACCCCAGCGTCTGGAAATAATCTACGCTGGGATATTCACCTTGATTGATGTCTCCGTAATGCCAGTCACCGATGATGATTTTGTCACGATTTTTAAGGTCATTGACCGCGGTGAGTGTGCTCGGTGGATTTTTCTTTTGGCTGATAAAGGTCGCGTGGCCGCTGGTGATGCGTGGGTCATGATCAAAGCCGAGCACGCCATGACCGGGCTTGCTTAACGCCTCTGATAAAAACATATCACCCCAGAGAATTGGCGTAATCCCCTTGGCTAGTAAATGCTCGGTGCAGCGGTTGATCAGTTGGGCAAAGAGTTTGGGTGTTGTCGTGTTTAACGCTTTGGCACATTCATCGATAAACTCCACAGGGATTTCATCAATACCCAAAAGCATATAACGAGGGGGGGTATCCCCATAAAGCGCAATCATTTGATCGAGCATTGGAAGTGCAACCGCGTCATAAGCATCTTTACCATCGGAAAAGCGGTATGCAGGATTTAGCATCTTACGTTTGATGCCTTTTTCTAGGGGTATCAATAAGCCCGGATGTGTCTTTGCCATTTCGTTTATGATCACGTCTTGTTTGCCAATGACTTTGACTTCGAAAATCGGTTCCAGTCCTGCCTTGCGAGCATAGGCAAACAATTCTGCAACTTGCTGATTAGGCCACCTGTTAAAGCGAATCTTCCCTTCCTTAGAGAGGGTATAGGAAGAAGCGTGGACACCGCCTGTATTTAAAATAAAGGTGTTGTATTTTAGTTTGCTAGCTTGATCAATAATCGTTCGATAGGTAGCAGGCTTGTGTAGTCTAGGACGAAATGTAACGTGAACTGCACGCACTGCAAAGGGCTTGACTTGCTCTACGGCTAACGCTTTATTTTCAAGACTCAAAAGCGAAATAATCGCGACCAGCAAACTCACACTCAGCGGTGTCACCCATCGCAAACAATTAGCGGAGAGTTTAGGCTGGCGAGCTTTTGTGTGATGCAGTTGAGAGTTATTTGCCAAATGTGTGAGATATGATTGATTCATAACCGGATTCCATCTAATTAGTGTTGATTTAGGGATTTGTTTAAACATGTTGCACTAAATTCTAGGCGTGCATTTTTGCCTTGTCAAGCATTTTGCTGCGATTGCTGAGCAATAATTGGGATCAGGCCGGGTGTGACAGAGTTGTTTGCTGCCAAGAGGGGCAAGGTGCTATTTACCGGGGGAAGACGGAAAAGAGTATTGCAAATTCTAGCAACAATAATAGAACCGTCGTCATCACAATTGTGAACCAGTTGATGCCACTGACGGTTCTGATCACTGGCGCTTGGGCTTGTTCTAATTGGGCAAACGATTGGCGGGTGAGTTGCTGGGGGTCGATGCCTTGGTCCGCATGTTCGACGATGACGTGGATGATGCGGTTGGCATCCATGGGACTTAAGCCCAAGAGTTTGCCAAGTTTCAATAGACGGTCACGTTTTTCAGGGGCTAATTGACCTTGCTTGAGTGATTCAGCGGTGCGTACTGCTAGAACCCATCTGCCGTCTGTGGGTTCTGTGATGGGCTTACAAACTGGTTTTGGAGATGAGGGTTTGCGTGAGAGTCCTGCGTGTGTAAAGTCCGAAATTTTCAGGGCAGACTTTGGGCTCGCTTTTTTTTGTTTCGCAGATTTATCATCCGTGGGATGCTGTGGGATTTTAGAAGAGGTCTCGTCGCTATTGGTTTGATTAGCTGGATCGTGATGCGCGTTAGATAGCGCATCAAATGCCTCATCATCAAGATGTCCAAATCGGGCTCGTTCAAACCACATGGGTATTTTGACAACAGCTTATCCTTGCCGTTGTATCCTTCCGTAATTAGTGGCTGCCTTCCTTGGCAAACCTCAGCATAACCTTGCTCTATCAATTGGGCAATGGGTTAAATTATCCTAACAGCCATTTTGCCAGCAGGCCTTCAAATAATAGGCATAATAAGACGAGAACCGACACACGTAACATCCATCCCAGACTGCCGGCTGCTTTGGGCTTGCCACAGGACAAACGTCCGGTTTTCACAGGTGGCGGCGAGGGGGTTTGCATGATGGTGATGCCCATGATTCCTGCGGGAACTAATCTGTCATCAAGCGTTGGCGTTACTGGCGGGGCGATTGTTTCAACCCACGGCTGCTGATGTTCATCTTGGATGGGAATCTGATGTTCGACGGTTTCACTGATAAGATTGCGTTTTTCAAAACGGTCTATGGCTAGCGGGTCAGTCTGAAGGTTTTGATCTGGCGAGTGATGAATCCATTGATCCACAGGGGGTTGAGATTGTTTTTTTTCAAGCTGCTGCAAATTTTCAAGTTGATCTCGCAAATAGGCTGCTGCGAGTGGGTGATGTCTTGTTAACCAAGACAATGAATGCTGCTGCAAATTCACTGGCAGGTGATCAGACAACATGGATCGCTGATGATCCAAAGGACACGTATACCAATCAGGTGATAGTGGGGTGATCGGTTTGATAAGCATCTCTCCTGTTTGCTGCTCAAACAACGCAGCGTTTCTCTTAAGATTGACGTTATCACCGAAATTTAGGTGTCCAAATGAAAGTCGAAAAATCAGACCGGTGTTATATTTTCGGAGGTGTTGTAACCGCTACAACCGAATTTCCAAGAAAATGACGATTGTATTTATCTGTTTTAACGCTCAGTGCTCGGGAGGGGGCTTTGTGGTCAAAGCTGCCTTGAAAAAACTTCCGGGGGGGCTCTTTGTTCCCTTAACGCATCGCGCGTACCATGTTGGATTCAACAATAGGGATTAATTATGAGTACTTCTGATACAACGCAACATCAATGGACCAATAAGCTTGCTACGCAGTCGAGTCCGTATCTCCTGCAACATGCACATAACCCTGTGGATTGGTATCCCTGGGGCGAAGAGGCCTTTGAATTGGCCCGCAGTCAGAACAAGCCGATCTTTTTGAGTATTGGTTATTCAACCTGTTATTGGTGTCATGTCATGGAACGCCAGTGCTTTGAGAATCCGCAAATTGCAGCACTGATGAATAAGCACTTTGTCAATATCAAAGTCGACCGCGAAGAACGCCCTGATGTCGATGACATCTACATGGCAGCAGTGCAAATCATGACCGGCTCCGGCGGCTGGCCCATGAGCGTCTTCCTCACCCCCCCCGGAAGTCAAGCCCCCCCCGCCCCGGGAACTCAAAGCATCCTTGGCAGTCAAGATGCCAGCGATCCTACAAGTCAAGACAGTGGTGATTTGGGGCTTAAACCTTTTTATGCAGGGACCTATTTCCCGCCTGAAGATGCACAGGGGCGCCCCGGCATGCCAACGCTTATTGAGGGGCTTTCCAAAGCATGGCAGACCCAGCGAGATGAAGTCCTCAAACAGTCAAATGAAATCGCCAAAGCCATTGAAGATCACCTTAGCCATGAGCATGAACCCGATGCGATAGACGCGCAAGTGATCTCCGATACACAAGCTCAGCTCATGCGGATATACGACCCGCAAGATGCAGGGTTTGGGCAGGCTCCAAAATTTCCGCAAGCTTCCAATCTCCTGTTTTTACAGGCTTATCTTGCAGTGAGGCCTAACGATGTCGCAAGCAATGCTTTGGCTCATACGCTTGATCGCATGGCGATGGGTGGGATGTATGACCAAATCGGCGGCGGCTTTCACCGGTATTCTACGGACGGGAAATGGCTCGTTCCTCATTTTGAAAAAATGCTCTATGACAATGGCCAGCTTGCTTTGACTTATATCAATGCGCATCAAGTTATGCCCCCTGAAAATGAGCCTGAGCGTTATGCAAATATCGCGCGTGAAATTTGTGATTATGTGCTTCGTGAAATGTGTGATCCGACGGGGATGTTCTGGTCTGCTCAAGATGCAGAAGTTGATGCCTGCGAAGGATTGAACTATCTCTGGCTTGCAGATCAAATCAGTCAAGCGTTGGGTGATGAACCGTTGACTCAGACGGCTAGCGAGCTTTATGGCTTGTCACTTGGGACGAACTTTCAAGACCCGCATCAGGCGACAGAGCCTCGGCGAAATGTGTTGTTCTTGCCGGTGACGTTAGCAGATTTTGCCAAGCAAACTTCACGTCCACTTGATGAGGTCTACAAACTTCGTCAGCAAATAAATAACACCTTGCTAACCGTCCGAGATCAGCGAAAACAGCCGGGAACCGATGACAAAGTGCACGTGAGTTGGAACGGTATGATGATCGCAGGCATGGCACGAACGGGCGAAGTACTCAATGAAAAACGTTATGTCGATGCAGCGGTAAAAGCAGCTGATGCAATTCTCAATCACATGACCGATGATGACGGGGCGCTCTACCGGACTTATCGTCAGGGCAAAGCACATATTAGTGCAGTGTTAGAAGATTATGCGCATTTGATTGCTGCACTTTGTATGTTGCATCGCGTCACGAATCAAAAGCGATGGCTTGACCAAGCCGTCAAACTCAATGCCATTGTCACGCAACGTTTTGCGGATAAACAAGGCGGCTATTTTGACACGCTAGCGAATCAAAAAGATTTGTTTGTACGCACGCGATCAACCTATGACGGAGCAACACCTAGTGGCAACAGTGTCATGGTGCACAACCAACTGGACTTGTTTGAACTTGCTGGCGAAAAAAGTTATCTCAACCGCGCGGAGTTGGATCTAAAAGCAGCCTCGCCGTTGGTAGGTGCTGCTAAGGTGGGCATGATCCATTTGGCTCACGCTCAACTTCGATATCTAAATCTCACGGCTAGTGAACAAGGACAAGCTATTGACTTACCTGATGCTCGTGAAAAACGACATGTGATGAATCTCGATATCCAACCCCGTGAGATTAAGCTCAGCAAAACGCAAACGTTAGTGACCGTCAAGTTAGACATTGGCACGGAATATCACCTTAACGCTCATGATGTGCCCGGTGATCTGGTGGCCACGCAGTTGATATTAGAAGACGCACAAAATGTGGCGATAGAAGTTGCTTATCCAGCAGGTAAGCAGATGACGTATCCCTTTGCAGATGAACCCATCAATGTCTACATCGGCAAGATGGAAATCCCCCTATTGATCCGCACGACGGGGGCAGTTGGGACATTACCCAAGCTGATTTTGCGGTATCAGATGTGTACGGACAGCAGTTGTTTGCCTGTGCAGCAATTGGAACTGCCCGTTGATTTTGTGATCGATGCCTAAGTGCCTTGGTGTCGGTTCTCATGTTGCTTAAGTCAAGCGTTTAAGTTGTCCGTAAAGCCAAGCGTTAATCCTTACAATGCGGTAAGATGTTCGCTTCTGGTACAAGGAATAATCTATGAGCGTTGATATTCAGCTCACACAACCTTGGGATCGTCTCGAAGAACTGGTCATCGCTCAAAACAGTGACGAACTTCGCTTGTTTTGGCGGACATTGACCTCGAGTGAACTTACGCGCGCAGTGTCTCGGATGGATGTGGATAAGCAGCTTTTATTGATGCGCTTACTTGATCCGGAAGATGCAGCGGATTTGCTTGATGAACTGCCTCATATTCAGGCTGCGGATATTCTTGAGGATATGCCTGCTGCTGAAGTTGCTGCGATTGTCGACGAGCTTGACTCGGATGAACGGGTGGACGTGCTTGCGGAGCTAGATGATGACGATGCGGCTGCCATTTTGGAGCAAATGGATCCAGAGGAAGCTGAAGACGTTCGTGATCGTGTGAAGTACGACTCGAATACTGCTGGCGGTTTGATGATCACGGAGTATTTGAGCTTTCCCAAAGACACCAAAGTCACGGACTTACTTGCTGATTTACGATCTCACGTTGAGGAATATCAGGAATTTGATATTCGGTATATCTATGTCGTGGAGTCCCGTGAGCAGCCACGGCTTTTAGGTGTCGTACGATTTAAAGATATTGTTTTATCGCCGGGTGATGTGAACCTGATTGATATTCGAATGCTTGAAGCCAAGAGTGTTTCAGCGGTTTCTGATTTGGATGATTTGGAACACTTTTTTGATCGCCATGACTTTTCTGCAACGCCGGTTGTGGACCATGATGATTTGATGGTGGGGGCTGTTTTGCGTTCTGCTGTGCAAGAAGCGGTGGGTGATCGTGCAGATAAAAACTTCATGCGTTTTGGCGGTATTATCACGGGTGAAGAGCTGCGTACCATGCCCGCAGGTCAACGTGCGATGCGCCGGATGGCATTCTTGTTGCCGGTGTTTATGCTCAGCACTGCATCGGCTAGTGTCATTGGTCTTTTTGAAGACACGATTCGAGACGTGACGGTGCTAGCGATGTTTTTACCTTTGGTTGCGGGGCTTTCAGGTTGCAGCGGCAATCAGGCTGTGGCGGTGAGTGTCCGTGAGCTGGCATTGGGTTTGTCTACTAAAAGTGACGTCATCCGAGTTCTTTTTAAAGAACTTGTGGTGGGCTTGTTAATTGGCTGCGTCATGGGAATCGTACTTTTTTGTTAGCATGGCTTTGGAGTGGCCAGGTTTATATTGGACTTGCCGTTGGGATGGCGATCCCTCTGACCATTGTCATTGCAGTTTGTTTGGGGGGAGTGATCCCGCTGGTTTTAACTGCGGTGAAACTCGACCCTGCCATGGCCTCGGGGCCGCTTGTGACGACGATGACGGATTTTTGTTCGTTCTTTTTCGTCCTGATGATTGCGACACGGATATTGCATTTGCACGGGTAAAATATGGCTAAAAGCACCACCTCAAAATCCAGCGAAATTCAGCTTAACGATCAGACACGCATCTGTGTCCTCTATGGGCCTGAGATGATGCTCAAACGCCAATACTTTCAGAAGCTCCGAACCATCATGGAGCAAACCCATGGCGAAGTGCAAACCATCGAGTTTAATGCAAGTGATAGCGGCTTAGCGGAAGTGTTCGATGAACTTCGCAGCTACGGCTTGATGCAACAGTATAAATTAGTAGTCATTAATGATGCGGATGAATTCGTTAAGGAACACCGTCAAGCCTTATCCCGCTATGCAGAAAATCCCGTAGACCATGGCACATTGGTGATGCGCAGCAGCAAATGGAACAAAGGCAATCTCGACAAAGCCATCGCCAAAGTCGGCTGCCTGATTAAATGTGATTCCCCTTCACAGGCCGTCGCTGCGACATGGCTCGTCGCTCAGTCCAAAGAACACAAATGCAACCTCGATAAAGCCACCGCACAAATTTTGGTGACCCGCTTAGGCTGCGATCTAATGAGACTTGATGCAGAGCTTGCCAAGCTTTCTTTACTGGTCGCCCCGGGTGCAAAAATTGACCAGCAGCTTATTGATCAGGTCGTTGGCCGCAGTAGTGATGAGCAGGCATGGGCCGTTCAGGAAGCGATTCTCCAAGCGTTAAGCTCAGGCAATTCCTTGGGGAAAACGGCAGGGGGTAAGGCTATTGAAAAAATCCATGAACTGGTTGATCTTTCATCACAGCCCGACATTCTGGTGCTTTATTTTGTCGCGGACTTGATTCGCAAGTTGTACATCGCTTTACAGATGCGCCAAGCAGGCGCATCAGATGCTGAGATTGCTCGTCAGATGAAGCTCTGGGGAGCGCGTCAGACATTGTTTATGAATCTACTAAGACGCTTACCCCCTCACAAGGCGGGCATGTTGCTAAACCAAATAGTCAAAGCGGATGCGGGCTCTAAAAGTGGCATGGGCAATGCAATGATAAATTTGGAATGTTTCTGCACAATTCTGTCTAATGCGATACAATAAAATTGGCTATCAAACGCAGGTTCAGGATGAGCCGTCATTAAAGTGGTTTTGACTATTTAATGATGAAATTGCACAGGAGGCATAATGCGTTTTCAAACTTTACCAACTCTATGTACATGTACCGGTCTGTTCATGCTTGGAGCCTTAAATGGTTGCAACATGATGGGGAATCCTCATGCCAATGGCAGTGAGACACAAGCCCAAACGCAAACTGCTTTAGCCTCTGAATCCAATGCGAAAGTGGGCTTGGATGCTGATGATCTTAATGTTCAAATTCAGGTACGAGCTGATGCGTTACTTGCTGCAATTGATCGCCAGCAGGCTCAGGCTCGATTAAAAAAATTGGCTTCTAAAAAGCAGCCTGTTTTAGCGGAGTCACCACGAGTCAATCAGCCTGAAATGGATCGGTTAGCCAGTGCGTTAGAGCAGCATGCCAAGTCAGCTAAGAGCAGTTTGGGTGCATTGAATGTTGAGCCTTTGCCGCAAGTAAAATGGTTGGATTTACAGCCTGTCCCAACGCCCGTTATAACGACCACGCCCATCGCCCAAGCGCCCAAGATGCAGCAGACAGTGTCTGCCGTTGTTACGCCTGAGGTTCCGATTGTGACCGTTGCTAATATGGGATTGGGAGCTGATTCGGATACTGCGAGTCTAGGCGAGCAGATGGCTGTGAGCATTCGCAACAGTGAGCAGACTGCCTTGCAAAAATCCCTTGCACTTTCGAGCCTTTCATTAAGTAGTAATCACAATTTACTTCAACCTCAAGACCTCAAAGACTTGGACCCCAACGAGCTTCAGCAAGTTCGTAAGATGCACATCATGGTCTTGCAAACGCTCTCTAGTCAGACGCAAAACAAAGTGCAAGATACAGATGAGCAAGCGGGTATCAGTGATCAGCTTAGCAAGCTCTTTGGTAGTGCATCGGCTCGTATTAGTAAGGTCGAATTCTGCCGAACGGTTGCGGGTTATGGCGTGTATGAACCCTTTGAGTCCACCACCTTTATGGCAGGTGTTGAGCAGCCGTTGATCCTCTACGTTGAGTTAGAAAATTTCAACAGTATCCATGATGGCAGCCAATATCGCGTTCGACTGACACAGGAAGTAGAACTGTACACCGATTCTGATGGCGTGCGTGTTTGGTCTTTGCCCCGTGAACAAATTGTCGACATGTCACGCAACAAACGTCGGGATTTTTTTACCGTTCAATTGCTGCACCTGCCTGCAAGATTGGGTGTTGGGAAATACCGGATGAAAATTCGCATTCACGACATCAACGGCGGGAGTTATGACGAAACCACCGTCCCGGTTATACTTGTCGCATCTCAAAGCACCACCGCTCGCGGGTATGAAGAAAAGTCAGAATTGATAAAGAAAATACTGGATAATTGAAACGGCTTTTGAAAAGGCCTTCAAATCTCCAGAATATATTTAACCGCCAAGCCCCCCGGATCACCAAGCCATC
>JAESSU010000449.1 GCA_016763955.1 Phycisphaeraceae bacterium
AAAAATTCCGTATTCACGTCGAACATTTCGTTGGCCATTTTGCGAATCTCTGAAGGTGTGAGAACCGCAGCACACAACGGGTCGAGCATCAAAGCGTGAATCGCTGACTCTTTGCTCTTTTCGATGCAGGCTTTAGCAGCAAGGTCGAACACGTTCATGTTCGTGCGGCAAACGGCAGCCATCTGCGGGGGCAAAGCACCAAAACGAGTTGGATGGATGTCATTACGGTCGATCATACAGGCGACTTCCACACAACCATCAGCAGGCAGATTAGAGATCAGTGGGCCACGGCCTGTTGCGTCGAAGTTGGCAACGTTGCCATGGATGCGAACGGGCTGATCCTTTTCACGGCCTTCAATGATCCAAGATGCATATTCCCAACTGCGCTCTCCGCCGGTTTCTTTTTCACCACTGATCATGGCCATGCGGTCTTTATCCGCACTGATTCGCCAGTTGGGCCAGTTGGTCGCATAGAAACGTGAGCCACCATTAAAAGCCAAACGCCAGTATTTTTTACCCGCTTCGGACTTACGATAGTAAGGCAGGTATTCAGATAGATGGCCTGAGCTTTCAGTGATAAATGCACCGAAGTTCACACACATATCTTTACGAACCAAGTCCGTCATTTTGTAAGGAGGTTCATAGCCTTCAATGCGCGTCGAATCAGTCGCATCTGATAAAGCTTCGCCGCGATCATACTCGGCATGACCTTCGGCAATTTCATCTGCAAACTTCTTGTACAAAGTCTTGGTGTAAAGGTCTTCACCTTTGTGTTTGAGCTTGGTGAACCATGACAGATGGTTGATACCTGCACATTCCCATTCCATTTCTTCGAGGGGAACATCAGCATAACCGGCAAGCAAACTGCTCGTACCCTGCACGGAGTGACACAGGCCCACGACCTTCATTTCCGGAACCGCACGAGCAGCAGCCAAACACATGATATTCATTGGGTTGGTGTAGTTAAGCACCCATGCATCAGGGCAAAGTTCACGAGCATCACGAAGCACATCCAAGAAGACAGGTACGGTACGCAGCGCTTTAAACAAACCACCGGGGCCGATGGTGTCACCAATGCACTGGTCGATCCCGTACTTTAAGGGGATGTCGTTATCGTGTTCGACACATGCCGTGCCGGAGACCTCGATGCAGTTAACGATGTAGGTACTACCGGGCAACGCTTCGCGGCGATCGGTGGAGGCCTTGACGGTCCAACCTTCGCTATGGCCTTTGTCATCGATGAGTTTTTCGATGAGCTGTCGCATGGTGCTTAAGCGATCTTCATCGATATCAACGAGGTAAATTTCGCCTTTGTCAGCCGAGGGCATTTGCAACACGTCATTGCAAAGACGCGGGCAAAATGCCGAGCCGGCCCCCATGAAAGTGATCTTGATCGGACGAAGGAATTTGCCAGGAAGCCCCTTCTGGTTTTCCGAGGTTTGTGTGTGAGACTCAGAGCCCATTTGGACTTTTTGTGTAGGTGTAGCTGTGGTCATAAATCGACTCCTTGTTTACAGCGTGTGATAAGTACTTAACATTGTCACTCATTTCACCTTATTTTCAATGGCAATTATGTGATAGTTAATGTATATTTTGTGATATGGAGCCCATTCCCATTCTGGAACAGACCGCACTAACCCCCTTCTGGTCCATCTGGACCCACGGCAGGCAAATTTGCCCCCCCCACGAAAAATATTACTGGAACAATCTAGAACGCGGGCCACACGATAATGTCACCCTCCAATACAACCTCCGGGGCAGTTGTAAGTACGTTGAACGGGGCCATCAATTCACAGTCAACCAAGGACAAGCTTTTCTTTTTAGCTATATGGAAGACTCACACTACTACCTGCCTGATCAACGCGATAGCACCTACGAATGTCTCTGGCTAAATTTGAAAGGCGCAGGCCTGCGTGAACACTGGCAATATCTCCGCCAACAATTTGGATCGATTGTCACCATCACCCAACAATCATCCATCCATCGAAGAATCAAGCAAATCATTGAACTTTCATCCCCAAGACTCAACACCGACCCTCTGGAAATGGCAACCAATATTTACGGCCTAGTCATGATGATGACCGACGAAATGCGCGTCCGCTGGCAAAAAACTGAACCCCCCGTGGATCAAGCGATTGAACAAATCCTGCAACACCCCACAGGCACATGGTCTCTTAAATCTGTTGCGGCAAATTTTGATATCAGCCGTGAACATCTCACGAGACGCTTTATTAAAAAAGTCGGCATCAGCCCCGGACGCTATCTCACACAACAAAAATTCCAACGGGCAGTCACATTACTTACCGAAACCAACCTGCCAATTCAACAAGTCGCAGAACAAGCAGGCATCGGCACGGCACACACACTCATCAGACAAATACAAACGGCCTATGGCATGACACCAACACGCTATCGTCAAAAATATCGCAAAAATCAAAACACGCCACAATAGCAATTGCTCCGTGATTCTTCTTGATCTTATTTGTGTTAAATTCCCGTAAAAATCCTTCGGCTTTCCAGCGGCTTTGGGATAGCCAGCGGGCAAGCGTAATGAGAATTAACACCCGCTCCGATCATCCATGGTCATTGCATCAAGACTGCATGTATTTCGCTAACGCATCCAAATCGCGTGATTGCACAATCTCTTTGAGCCTTGGGGAAAATGCCCAGCGTGTCTTATTTTGAATCTCATCCAACCCAAGCTGATGCAAAATGCTTTGGAGTAACTGATCAACCCCCAACCCTGTGGTCGCACTGATGGGCAAAACATGTTTCGGCAAACCGTTTTGAGTCGGTTCATCGAGTTGATCTGCTTTATTTAGAATATGAATATCTGGCTGGCGATCACCAAGGCTCACACGCTCAAAACCGTGTTTTATGTCGGTCATATGAATCAGCACATCTGCTTTTTGGATGACCTGCTCTGCTAGGCTAATTGCCATTTGTTCGACATCATCTTCACTCCTGCGAATTCCGGGGGTATCCATCCAGCGAACTGCGATATGGCGCAATTGTGCTTTACCACCGACCCAATCACGCGTGGTGCCCGGCAGGTCCGCAACGATACTTGCAGCGTAGCCTAACATGCGATTAGTCAATGTGCTTTTGCCCACATTCGCAGGCCCCACGACCACGACACTGGGCATCTGACAAAGTTGGTCTAGCACTTTACTGTCAGTTAAAACCTGCTGATTGTCGAACGTGTGATCTTGCCAATTGTTCGCTTGAGACAACAGTAAATCAATCGCTGCTGGGCTCTGAGCATTCGCTAGGGCATAAAGCATATCCGCTTCAAAATCACTGGATGCCTCAGGATATATTTCCCGTGGATTCGCATCACGAAATTGGCAGCCTAGGGTTAGGCATTTCTCACACAATAATTCAATGACACGCAACCCGCCGTGGGGCATAAGCTGTGCCCAATCCTCACGCAAACAGATCGCTAACCCTTCATCAATCCCTGCAAAATCTGCAAGAAAAATCTGACCCCGCGGCCAGTCTTTACGGCAAGTTAGTTGGGCAAGTACATTCTGAACACCGACCCCCTGAAGTTGAATCAGAGCGACTGCACCAGATGTGTTCGATGGCGTTGTAAGGGACAGCGTGATCAAATTAGCCGAGTCCTAAAGCTGACGGTTAAAGTCCGGTAGAGCGGGTTCCATCGGCTTGCCATTGGGAAAATTAAGCACAAACACAATCAATAGCACCACGGGTAAAACCATCGTTGTACTGATTGTCTGGTGCAACATCACCACAACCAAAGAGAAGAAACAGGCCATTTCAATGCAGGCAAGTGAGATGATATGGCCGGTCATATAACCACGGGGTGTGACACAATCATTTTGCCAGTTTTTTTTATAAAACTGCATTCGCACAAATGAGCCTGTCATCACAGACAACATCGCAAAGCCAACTGCAATGACATACATCGACTTGATATTCTCAAACGGCACGGCTTGCTTGGATTGATTCAAAAACCACACCACCATCGTAAAAACCAACTGCCCTATCAACATTGCACTCCAGATAATTCGGAGATTCAATAACGTTTTTTTAGGATCAAGTGCAAACTGTTGCTGATTCATGATGGACTCTTTGAGGTTAAATGAACAGTCTAATCATCGGACTTCATCTGTTCCTTGATCGCTTGCACCATCCCCAGAAGCGTTAGTTCTGGGACCATGTGTTCGACCAAGTCATAATCCTTAAACAAAACTTCTGCATCACCGCCGGTCGCAACGACCGCAGGATAGGACCCTGCATACTCTGCGTACTGTTCAACGAGTTCGCGAACCATCCCGCGAATGCCATAGAAGACCGCTGAGAGCATCGCCTGTGAGGTGCTATGCCCCACTGCTTCAATGGGTTTTTCAAACGTCACTTCAGGCAGTTGTTCTGCATGTTGGTGCATACTTTGGAGCATGGTCTGTGCACCGGGGCCAATTGCGCCCCCATGAAAGGTTCCCTTGCCATCGACAAAGTCCACGGTGATTGCGGTTCCTGCATCAATGACCACACAGCCTTGCCCTAGATGGCCAAAAGCTGCTGCTGCATTGAGCAAGCGATCCGTGCCAACAATCGTCTCCGGGTCAAGCTGGAGACCAATGGGCACTTTCAGATCATCTTCAATTTCAACAACCGGCTGAGCATTGATCGTTTTAAGGATCTGGCAAACGTTCTCTTTTGCGCGCCGATTCACGGATGAGATAAGTACCATGACATTGGTGCTATCGCTGACTTCTGAAAAACTTTGAGATAGCAGCTGTTCAAGTTCACGCTCGGGTGCACTGTGGCAGATGGACTCTGGGTTATGAACTTTATCATCACGATAGGTTCCCACCTGCGTACGTGTATTGCCGATATTGATAAGTAGCAGATTCAAGTTTACTGACATGTTTCTTCC
>JAESSU010000450.1 GCA_016763955.1 Phycisphaeraceae bacterium
CATCATCTGCATCCATTGTCGTTGGACATCGGGTTCTCTAGCAAGGCGGTCTGGATGGACTGCGACTTCTTGAATCTGCTGGTTTAGTTTAATGGGTGTCCATAGCGGTTGGCCGGTGTGGGTGTTGATGCTTTGGAGTTGGCCTAGGGTGGGTTGCCAGAGCAGAAGCTGGTTTGTGGATTGAGCGAGTAGTTGGGTCTGGGGGTCTTCTAGGGGAAAGCTCCAGAGCATTCGTTGTTGATTAAGTTGATAAAGAAACAGCGAGTTATCATGCAGCAAAACGAGTTGACGGCTATGGACATTGGGTGCGTGAAGCGTGGGTAATAACAATCTCCCCTCAAGTCCGATGGCTGGTCCTAGGGGCAAGTTAAATTTGGGTGAACCACTCTGCGTTGGGTCTAAAAGTGCCAGTTCACTGATCCATGGATCGACAGAGACCCATTGGTTATTTCGCCAGACGGGTTGGTTGGGAAACAGTAGAGCAAAGGTGTTAAGCACGCGATGAGCTTTGGCTGGATTGTTAAGCTGCTGATAACCTTGTGCCAGTTTGCCAGCAAGTTTCTGCTTAAGTTCTAGGGTGTTGGCACGTGGGTAGGCCTGTTGCAACCGGGTGACTGCCAGTTCGATTTGACCTTGTTGCCAATATTGTTTGGCTGCGGTCATGCGTGCTGTGGCTGCGGCTTGCGTGAGTGGGTAGGACTCGGCTAAGGCCAGATAATTTTGTGCCGTGGTGGTGTTAGTGCGTTGAAGTTGATGTAGATGTTCGGTTGCGACCGCTTCAAAATGGATCATGGCTTGGGGGTCTGCTGTGATAATTCCAACCAGTCGAAGTCGTGCTTCGAGTCTGGCTTGACGGGCTCCTTGATCAAACTGGTAAAGCTGGCCTAAGAGGGTGGGGTCCTCAAGGACACTTTGGTAATGTTCAATGGCTCGGGCACCTTTGCCTAGGTATTGCCAATACCGACCGCGTGCAAACTGCTGGGCGACTTCGTTGACTGGGGTGATGCTGACCACCGCTAGGCGTTCAAACAAGGCTTGCATCGTGCTAGGGTCGGGCATGGATTGGAGCTGGGCTTGAGCAAAATGCGGGTCTTTGTCGCCTTGGGCAGGCAGTTCGACATGCTCGCGGATGTAGTTGAAAATCTGTTGGATTTTGTGTTGTTGGACACTGCTCGCAGGCGATGCAAAGTTTTGAAAGGGGATTGTGTCGATGGCTGCATCAATGCCTTGTAGGACGGTGGCCCATTGTTTGCGCATTGAGGCAATGTGGCTTAGTGCTAAGCCTGGCCAAACTTCGTTGGGATGACGATGAATCCGGTTGCTTAGTTGTGCATAAGCATCGTCCCAATGCATGAGACTGATCAGTTCGTTGCCGCGACTGATGATCCATTGTTTGTTGGCTGTGAGTATGATGCCTTGTTGATTAAATGGGTGTCGGTTTAGGATATTGCCATCTTCAAGATTGAGTGTGACAAGTTGATTATTTGTTTGCACTAGGACTTGTTTGTCATGGACGAGAAATTGCGTGTGCTGCTCTGGGTTTAAGTTGTTGAGTTTCTGTTCCCATTTTTGCGTGAATGTTTGCGAATCAAAAAGTCTCACTGTCTGGCTGATACTCAGTAAACCTGCTGGGGTCATGGCTAATTGGCAAGTGGGGTCAAAGCCCTTTGTGTCGAGTTTTCTGACAGGGTTTCCGGTGAGTCGATCAAGTAGCAAAGCCGGTTCGTTGGCCCATGCTGGGGCGATGAGTACTTGTTTGGAAGTGACGATTGGGGCAGGACGACGTGCTGTGATTGTCGAGCGTGTTCGTTGGGTGATCCGTGATTTGGGTTGGATTGTTTGCGATTCTTGATTGCGATCAAGCATGTACATCCAAAGCATGTCGCCGGTGAGTCCGTCGATTGCGCTGAGGGTTCCTAAATTGTCTGTGACATAAATTTGCCCTTGTTTAAGGGTCATTTCACCTAATGCATAGAATGGGTTGTGGTTGGACATTGCGGCACTTGCTAGGTGTCTCTTCCAGATTAGTGTGCCATCGGTGATGTTTAGTGCAGCTAGGTAGGCTGTGTGAAACCCGGAATTTTGACTACGGCGCATCAGGACATAGACACGTCGGTCATCGGCTAGGGGCGTGCCATGGAAAAAGACCTCTTGGAGACTTTCGTCTAAAGCGGGGGGTTGGGTTTTCCAAAGTTGCTTGCCGGTGTGCATATCTAGGCAGACCAGGTGCGTTTGGTGATTTTTGAGTTTCCATGCGGATCGCCATTGCGACATAAATCCGACCACCCCTAGCACACGGTTTTCTGTGAGGCAGACGCTGCGGTTTTTGTCGAGTATCGAACCGCTCATCATGCTGTTATTGGTGGGCTGTTGTTGTGTTAGGCTGTATTCCCATAGCGGCCTGCCTGAAAGCCGGTCGTAGGCATTGATGCCCTGTTGGTGATTTACAAATAGTAAGTCCGCTTGAATCACGGGGATCAGGTTCCCGTCTAACGGACTCTGTGGTGGATTTTGCCCGGCTTGCCTTCGGAAACGATGGCGTCTGGTGTTTGCGTCTTCTGATGAAAACGGATTGTTTAACGGGATGTTCCAAAGTTCTGTGATGTTCGCAGGCAGGTTGGGGATCGCCCAGCCGGACTTGTAAATAGAACTCCAAGGCAAGGTGATAGGGGGGGCGAGCCTTGCAGTTGAGAGGCCCATTGTTTTTAGGGCTTGTGGGTCCAAAGGGTGCTTGAGATTATTTTGCAAGAGCAAGCAGGCGGACATCAGGGCGTGATAGCGCGTTAGATGTTGTTTGTGATCTGGATGGGGGGCTAATTGTTCTAGTAGTGCATGAGCTGCAAGGAAGTCTGCTTTTTCAAGGAGCAGTCCCACCGCGTCTAGTCCAGCTTGCAATGCTGATGGGCAAAGATAATACCGATCCACGACAGCGAGTAACACAGCTTGCCGATTGGATGCGGAGTCTGCTTGTTTAAGGAGTCGCTTTGCGGAGGCTTCATATTGCGTGCGGTAGATTGTGAGCAAAGGTTCGTCAGCGAGTAATCGGCTCACGATTAGACGACGGGTGTCGGTGTGGTAAGGCTTGTCTGTTTTTATCAGTTTGTGACGATAGGTTTCAAGGATGTGCTGATACTTGGTTGCGGATTCGGTGAGTCGATTTTGTGATCGCAGCCGCGTTGCTTCGATGATCTGGTCTGCTGCAGCGGGGGAGTCGTCAATATAGACTGGAGCATTTTGAGCAGCGGTTGATAGAACACTTGACGCTGATACGAACAGTGCAAATGCCAGTCCCCAGTGAGTTATGCAAGTCGAGTTAAACATATACGATAGAATCCATTGTACGCGATGGTTATTCCAAAAGGGAGATTAAGAGTTCCCCGTTCTTCTCTTCCCTATTTCGGCATAATCATGTTATTCTGTTTCAAATGAATGGATATACAATGACAATTTGCGGTATTGGCGAAGCGCTTTTTGATGTCATCGACGGCACGCAAGTTCTTGGTGGGGCTCCTTTGAACGTGGCTGTTCATGCTCATCAGCTTATTTGTGGCAAAGGGGGCCAAGGTTTGGTGATCAGCCGGGTGGGACAAGATCCATTAGGCCAACAGGTCTGCGAGTCCTTAGCAGAACGTAAGATGGATACGCAGTCTATTCAGTCTGATCCAGATCATGCCACCGGGCAGGTTTATGTCCAGACGGATCAACAAGGCCAGCCACGTTATGACATTGTGGCTAACGCAGCTTGGGATTGGCTTCAATACGATCCGGATATGGAGAGTTATGCTCAACGCTGTGATGCGGTCTGCTTTGGCTCATTGGCTCAACGTGAAGCTCAGACGCGCAATACCATCTACCGATTTTTGGAAATGTGTGGGCCCTCGACAATCAAACTTTTCGATGTGAATATTCGACAGGATTTTTATTCTCGTCAGGTGATTAATCGGTCGGTGGAGCTTGCAAATGCATTAAAGCTCAATGAAGACGAGTTGCCTGTGGTTTGCAAGCTGTTGGGAATCGGTGATGTGCAAGCGGGGGGCGAACGTGACGCGATGGTTAAAATCATCAAGCAGTTTAAGATTAATTGGATCATCTACACACGCGGTGATCAAGGCACGACCGTTCACACTCTCGGAAGTTTTTATGAGGGGAAACCTGTTTCGGCTAATCCTGTAGAAGGTGCTGATGCAGTGGGGGCTGGGGACAGTGTGGCTGCGACGTGTTTAGTGGGCGCGGTCTTGCGTAAACCTTGGGATCAAGTGGTTGATACGGCTAACAAAATCGGTGCGTATGTCGCAAGTCAATGCGGCGCAACGCCTGCGCTTCCTGATGAACTGATCAACGCGCTGTAAAAATAGTTTTTGGTTTCACGCTTTTCTCTTTTTTTTTAACAATTGGTTCTTCCCACGCCGAACCGATACAATTTCTCTCTTAAGCGTTTAGAGTCACACTGGCCTGCGCTCACTGTATTTTGGAAGTAAGCTCTCATGACCCACTGCGAAGAATCGTCCATTAAGAAAAATTTCCTGACTCAAGAGATCGATGCTGATCTTGCTTCGGGTCGTTATACCAGCCCCATTCTCACGCGTTTCCCGCCTGAGCACAATGGCTATTTGCATATCGGCCACGCCAAGGCCATCTGCATTGCTTTTGGAGTTGCTGGGCAATATGGCGGCGGGACTAATCTCCGTCTTGATGACACCAACCCCTCCAAAGAGGAACAGGAATACATCGATGCCATCCAAGACGATATTCATTGGCTTGGTTTTGATTGGACCAAGCTCTGTTATGCCAGTGACTATTTCCAGCAATTCTATGACTGGGCCGTCGCGCTAATCAAAGCAGGCGATGCGTATGTTGATGACCAAACGGCGGATCAAATGCGCCAAAACCGAGGCACACTCACACGACCGGGTATTAACTCTCCCTTCCGTGATCGCAGTGTTGAAGAAAACCTCGATCTGTTTGAACAAATGAAAAACGGAGCGTTTGATCAAGGGACTTGCGTCCTGCGTGCGAAGATCGATATGGCATCTCCCAATATGGTCATGCGTGATCCTACGATGTATCGCATTATGAAAGCGAGCCATCCGCGTACCGGCGATAGTTGGTCTATTTATCCCATGTACGACTA
>JAESSU010000039.1 GCA_016763955.1 Phycisphaeraceae bacterium
TCAAAGCCTGCGTTTTCTAATACAGCTTTTAATCCAAATGAAGAGTATCGGGCAAAGTCAAAAGGCTGCTCATGCTCATCCCAGACAAACGGCACGGTTAGCAGTAACAGTCCTTCAGGCTTTAAGACACGGTGAATTTCTGCTAGAAACTGCGGTGGTGTGAACACATGTTCAAATACTTGAAACGCAACCGCGCTGTCAAAAGATGCGTCAGCTAATGGTAAAGTCTTGCCATCAAAAAAAAGGTCTGCTAGGATATTTGATGCTGTGTGTTGTCGCGGTAAATCTAAACCGACATATTCTGAGCAGTCAAATAGATGTTCATAAGGTTTTGATCCGCATCCAATGTCGGCTATTTTGCCTTTGCAATTCGGCGCGAATTTTTGGATACCACGGTAAAGACCGCTTCGGGCAATATGAAAAGGATTGACGAGCAATCCTATTAAGCCCGGTTTGAAAAAACTGCGATTGATATGTGCTTTGATGTTTTTAAGCATGAGGTGTGGTGTCCGATTGCTTTTTAAAAATCATCATTTGATCATTGTATCGGTCATGAGCAGTCTCACTAGAATCGATGTAAGCATTTTTCTGAAAACGTAAGGTATAGCCTGCTTGTTCAAAGACTTTAATCAGTTTCTCAAAGCTCAATAGCCAGACGGGGTAATTGACTTTACGTCCATAAAATGCTTTGGGCACGTGCTGCAATGCAAGCCTATCTTCGATCCCTTTTTGGCACATCATCCGGTCAATGATCACCATGCTGTAGGGCATTGCCAGTAACTGCTTGAGCATCTCATAGGGTTGAGGCAGATAGGGCAGAACACCTGAGAGTAACAACACCTGCGGGGGATGTTGGGCGTGACATGTCTGAGCGTCTGTAAAAAAATGCAGTTTGTCAGTGCTGTAACGCTGTTGCCCCATTGCTACAAAGTGAGGCTGTTCGATCACACTCCATTGCAAGTTGATTTGATCGTTAAGTAGGGGGGCAATATGACGCCACGTGCTTCCCAATGAACCGCCAAAGTCCGTGACGTGTAGTGAGTTGCCCGGTTGTTCGATGGCAGTACGCTGTAAAGCATAGATCACCGGCCAGGGATAATTCGCCTGATCCAATGCCACGCCATCACGCTCACAGATTGCTTCCCCCGCAATCACCTTGTCTGTGGCTTGGCAAACACGATCTAAAATTAAATCACTGTCATAGCCATCTGATGCAGCTTGTGCTTGCTGCCAGTTGGCATAGTTGCCGACGTACCGAACCTGTTGAAATCGTTTGGTCAGCCAGTGAACAAGCAATGGTGGTAGACATTGTTTGCTTATTCGAGCTAATAGTCTGTTAGTAGATCGATTCATTATGATCCATTAATTAGGATGAATGCTCTGTGTTGCCGGCATTGCGGGCCTGTGACGCATCGGCCATGGGCAGAACAGGCAGTGACATACTCCAGTAATTCCGTATACCATCGCGTTGTGGAAAGATGCCTGTGCAATCGTGACACATGGTTTGAAATTCACCCTTAGGAATTTGCTGGGTTCGTAGGAGCTTGCGGGAATATTGATAATAAGGGCCGTTCCACACCGTCCAAAAATCGGCAGTGAGGATGTTATCGATACGGTAGTCTGTTTCACCAGCCGGGAAACAGCAGGTGTACCAGTCCCCATTGTAATTAAGTGTAATCTGGCCATAGGGGAAAGAGCATTTTTTTATGCTGCCATAGGGATGATCCGGCTGGAAATCCTGATGTTGGGGCACCATGCGATTGGCCTTAGCCACCTTTTCGCCGACTTCGGACATGTAGGACATGCGAATGAAATTCACCGTGTCTACACCCTTGTTTTTCCAGTATGTTTCAAAAGCTTCGATTTCATGTTCATTGTGGCTAAAGACGATAAACTGCATCTCAATGAGCGGAAACTTCGAATGGGTCTGTTTTTTTTGGGAAATAAGGTCCAGAACTGCCGATGCGACTTTGGCCAGTTCGCCACCGGTGCGGTACTGCTCGTAAGTCTTCTGGGTCAACCCGTCACAGGACACAACCATTTTGGTCAGTCCACTTTCAATCATGCCACGCCCCAAATCCTGGGTGTAAAGATTCATGTTGGTGCTCAATTGCGTGGTGACATTTTGCGATGTGGCATAAGTGATGCAACGGACCAAATCCTTGTTAAGAAATGGTCCGCCCCAGTTGTACAGCAATATATGCTCAAGTTGTGGCAGAAGAGTATTCATGCCTTTTTGAAAGGTGGTGAAAGACATGTTGCCGCGTTTGATATGTTTGAATTCGTGTTTAAGACCGCCGGTATTGCATAATGGACAGTCTAGATTGCAGGAACTGGACATTTCAAAAAGTGCGTGCATGGGTTTGTTGTACACTCGCGTGGTCTGTAGCTTCATGCACAGCCATAGCATGATGCGATTTGTAAGGCGATAAGCGAGAGAACTAATTTTCTTCATTGTGGATTCAATCAAGTCTGTAATCGGTAATTTGCCTTGTGTGCTGCATGCATGATGTCGTTTCAAGGAATACATTCATAAACGAGATTATATGTGATTCCGGGGCTGAATGTTCGCTTTGGATAGATGCTGTGGAGAGCAATTGCGTCCAATGTATGTCTATCGAGATCGCCTCGTTTGGGCGGTATGGGGAACTTGTTTCACTTGACGCATCGGGATTTCATGCTCTAGCCTACAGATACGCCGGTCCTATGTCATGTACAACATTATATTGACAAGGAGCCCTTTTATGACTTTTCCAGCTGATTACACACAATACGACCAGATCACAATTGACGCGACCAAAGTCGGCACGGGGGGGACGTCTAATCAAGATGTGTGGCTGCCCGCTAAACTTGTCGGAGATTATTCATGGGCAACACAGTCTACAGGTACGCCTAGTACATGGACGGGTGTTGCTTATGGCAATGGCATGTATGTTGCAGTGGGAACAGGTAATTCTAGTTATGTGATGAGTTCACCTGACGGAATCACATGGACTGTGGGGACCGCTGCCATCAATAACAATTGGTTTGATGTCGCTTATGGTAGTGGTTTATTTGTCGCAGTGGCATACAATGGTGCGGGTGATGGTGTGATGACCTCCCCTGACGGGATCACATGGACAAGTCGATCAGTCGCAGTAGACAACCAGTGGCGAGGCGTAACTTATGGCAATGGCTTGTTTGTCGCAGTGGCAAATGCAGGTATCGGCAACCGTGTGATGACCTCCCCCGATGGGATCACATGGACAAATAGAACAAGTGCTGCGGACGCCGAATGGTATGGCGTTGTTTATGATAATGGCGTGTTTGTCGCAGTGGCTAGAAACGGCATCGTAAATGGCGTGATGACTTCCATCGATGGGATCACATGGACAATCAGATCAAGTGCCGTCAATAACAGTTGGCATGATGTAACTTATGGCAATGGCTTATTTGTCGCTGTCGCGGGAACGGGTACTGGCGACCGTGTGATGACCTCCCCCGACGGGATCACATGGACAAGTAGATCAAGTGCAGCGGACAACGAATGGCATAGTGTTGCTTATGGCAATGGCTTGTTTGTCGCGGTGTCCAGAACAGGCACTGGCGACCGTGTGATGACCTCGGCAGATGGTATTACATGGACAATCAGATCAAGTGCTGCGGACAACAATTGGAGTGCCATAACTTATGGCAATGGCTTATTTGTCTCAGTGGCTAATACAGGTATCGGCAGCCAAGTGATGATCTCGGATTGGTTCCAAATTCTAACCCACACCGCATTAGCAACCCTGCGTGGTGATGGCGGTGATGCACGATTTACGATGGATGTGGGCACGACACAATTGGCACGGGACGCGATTTTAGATACATCAGGCCTGATTGTAGGCTACCGCGTAAAAATACCAACATTGTCAGACACAACCGATACGGTTATTCGCTGTTGGTACAACGGCATCGATACCGAGCCGACGGCGGTCTCAACGTATGGACGATATAACGCATATGACGCGAACACCGCAGGCTATTGGCCGATGGAAGAAGACCCCGCAGGCATAGCACCACAGCTCATCGACAGAACCGCAAATGCTGACGATGGCACAACCGGTGGTGCGATGACGATTGCAGATTTGGTTTTTGGAAA
>JAESSU010000040.1 GCA_016763955.1 Phycisphaeraceae bacterium
CCGGAAGTCGCCCCGGAAGTTGCCCCGGAAGTTTTGTCAATTACGTCTTTTGATGATCGTGTTTAAGGTGTTCACGTTGGACCCATGCAGTGTACTTAACGAGTTTGTCCACAGTTTCACGCTTTTGCGAGGGGTCTTTAAAAATAAACTGCATGCCTATGTAGACATCACCTTGCCTGCCGGTGGTCATGTGCATTGCCTGACAAATCAGATGCAGTTTCAACGCGTCGCCTTCGTGGGGTAATTCCAGATCGCATTCAAACAGGCTGCTATCTTTAAGAGAACTGGCATTGGCTTTGTGGACAAGTGCTCCTAGTCCGCCACCACTGATATTAACCAGATTTGCTTTGAAGGCCTGATGATAGACTGGATGATTCAAGGTCGATCCAAGGGGCGTACAAGAAATGGGCTTAATGGGCAGGGCAGTTACGGTGGCTCTGTAAAAATCACGCCGTTGTGCAGAACTTGCCCGGCTTGGCATTGAGAGCTTGTAGGCAATGGTCTGTAGATTGTCATTGATCTTGAACTTGATGCGATCCAAGACGGTGCAGGTTAGTTCCATCCGCTGAGAATGATGAACCAACACGAGGAACATCTGAGCGTCAGTTTCAAACTTCTGACGGCCTTGGCTTGCGGTGGGGACTTCGATCACCAGATGGTCATCCGCCATGTCTAATAGGCGTGAACTATAACATAGGTCAACCGTATAATTTTCATCATCTAGACTCAAAGGGCTTAGGTTAATGGCACCATTTCGCTCCATAATGTGCGAAGCAATTTCTTTCCACTGAGATTGGGGCGAATGGGGCATGACAGCTCTCATAAATAAGCTCATATAAATCGAGACCGCAGTATTTATACTTTAATATAGATCGGTCGCAAACCAACCCATGGATAAAATACATCAATGAGATTCAAATTGATGCAAGCCTTGTCGAGCATCATGTAGGGGATTGATTATCATGTGTAGCATGGTGATACTCACACAAGGTTCTGATCTGACATTGGCCCCGACGCTTCGTCCATGGGTGACGCAAGGACAAATGCCCTTTAAGCAGGCGGTTACGCAGTTGGCCAAACTCGATTTTCGTGCGCTACAGTTAGATGCAACGCTATCGGGTATCCGCCCGCGAGACTTAGATCAACGCAGTCGCAAAGATTTATTGGCAGTTCTAACGCGAAGCAGTATGCAGTTAGCAGGTCTGGATTGTTTTATCCCACGCAAGGATTTTATCTCCAGTGAGCATGTCGACCGTGCGGTGTCTGCCGTTTTGTCCACGATCCAGATGGCGGCTGATTTAGGACGTGTGCCGGTGAGTTTGGCCTTGCCTATCGAGACGGTGTCCGATGAAGTGAAGTCCGTTTTACTCGCAGCGGCTGATGGGCAAGGGGTTGCTTTAGCGATCCATGCAGAGGATCAGATAGCGTCTTTGGTGACGTGGGTTAAATCAGTGAATCATCCGTTGTTGGGCTTGAGCCTGGACCCTGCGAGCCTTATTGCATCCGACGAAGACCCCGTGCGGCTAGCTCAACAACACGGTCAGCATCTGACTGTGGGGCGATTGTGTGATTACCGCATGGATACGAATCTTCGCTGTAGTGTCGGGCAGGGGGCATTGGATGTTTCAAGTTACCGTTTGATGTTGGACATGGCCAAGGGACGCAGCGGCCCGGTCGTGCTTGATTTACGGGGCATGGAGTTCCCACCGCAAGCTGCTATCGAGGGCATGGTCGCATGGGATGACGCTGCGGTGGTGCGGTAGTTTTTTCGAAGCTAATGTTATTGGCTCAAAAGTGATGAGAGACTTTCGAAGAAAAAACAATAGAACCGCTGAGCCGCAGAGATCGCTGAGTCTTAAAAGGCAGAGATGATCCATTTTTTCCAATGGTATTCTCTCCTGTTTGAACTCTGCGCCCTTTGCGCCTCAGCAGTAAAAAAAATCGGAATTTCCATCAACCGGAAATAAACTGATAGAGCAGACTCTCAGGCAGATTTGAGATTAGTAAATCGTCCCCTTGATTTAAAATCGCACCTGCTGCGCGGTAGCCGCTTCGGACTGCACCTTCCATCGTGGCCGGCCAACCGGAGTCGGTCCAGTCACCTGCTAGGTAGAGGTTGTTAATCTTGCCTTTAGCTTGCGGGCGGATGTCATCTACGCCGGGGGCGAGTCTAAAGGTTGCGCGTTTTTCTTTGATGACTTGATGGCGTACCGGATCAAGGTTGCCAACTTTGGGTAATACTTTACGCATTTCAGCGACCACCATTTTTTGGATTTCGTCTGCGCTTAAGGATATCAAATCGTCTGCTGCGCTGATCACGCCATGTAAATGTTGCCAGCCGGCGCTGTCGGTTCCCTTGTTGAAAATCCAGCGCAGCGGACTTTGGGTTAACGCCATATGCGGCAGGTCCATGACGATACGGCTAAACCAGATGTGAATGCCCACGATGGGACTGACGTGAAATTCTCCGAGTTGTGTGAGTCTCGGATCGGCCTTGCACATTGCGGGGTCACTGAGTTTTTTGAGTCGATCAAAAGGGACGCTGCACAGGTAGTTTTTGGCTGTGAGTTGCGTGCCATCGTTAAGTTGCAAGCTGGTGATTTTCCCTTGGTCATAACACAATTTTTCGGCACTGGTTCGAAGCAAAACTTGCCCGCCGGCCTTTTCGATAGCATGTTGTGCCGCGTCATATAATCGCGCAAGCGGGACTTTGGGCAGTCCCATGTAATACGCAGTATCGTTGGCACAAAAAGCTTCCTGGAAGACTTGCAATGCGTAGTCTGCGGCCATGTTTTGGGGCTGTTCGTTTAACGCACTGATGGTCACGCAAGCCCAGAATTTTTGGATCGCGCCCGCAGGTTGGCGGTTTTCTTTAAGCCAGTGAGCAAAGCTTTTGTGATGCCATTTTTTTCGACCTTCTACGCCGAGCTTCATTACGTTAAGCATGCCTCGTGAGATCGCGAATTTTTCCGACCATGTTAAGCCGGTGAAGTTCATCATGCTATGGGTTAGATGTGTGGGGGCGGGCAGGTCGTCAGCTTCCATTTTATCAATTTGACCTTGGGCATTGCAGAAATAATAGCGTTTATGCCAGTCGATTTGGTCCGACATGCCCAGGCGATCATAGAGGTCAATGAGATTCGTGCAGCAGCGAAGTAGGACATGCTGACAGTTGTCTAAAAGTTCATGGGTGGCTCGGTCTTCAAAGCTCGTTGCCCGGCCACCAAGTCGCGTGCGCGTTTCGACAAGGGTCACCGACTGACCTGCTTTAGCCAGTTGTAATGCTGAGGCGATACCCGCTAGGCCCCCGCCGATGATCAAGGTGTCGCAATGCGTTTTAATGTCAGGTAAAGTCATGTCTCTCGCAGCTATTTTGTTCATGTTTACGACTTTCGAAAACGTGCTCGCAGTGCGATGCTTGTTTTGGCAAGTTTGGTGAGTCGCACACGTTGAGTCAGGACGCAGCGTGGATTGTTTGCAATTTTTTCTAGTAGGCTACGGTAAATCCGCATCATTGCCCAGCAGGTGGATTGACAGTCAGGCGTTAGGTGTGATTCTAATGCCTCAGACTCATTGTAATATCCGAAGGCTCGCTCGATCTGAAACTGCATAAATCGATCAAAGTTTTCGTCCGGGTTGGCTTGGAGAAACACTTGCGGATCGACATGATATTCCTTTAGCTCATCAGCGGGCAGATAGATTCGTCCCCGTTGAAAGTCTTCACTGACATCACGCAAAATATTGGTCAGTTGGAATGCAATGCCCCGTTTGATGGCAAGTTCCTGGACAGCTTTGCCCCCGTTGTAGCCCCAAATACTGATACAGGTGAGTCCCACCACTGAGGCAACGTCGTAGCAGTAGTCATAAAGCTGGTCGAAGATTTGGAAGGTTTCGGTGATCAGGTCTCGCTGTTGGCCGTCGAGCATGTCATGGAGGTATTGGGGTGCTACTGGATAATTGATCATGACATAGTTAAATGCTGGCCAGATGGAATCGCCTTTGTTTTCATGTTCAGGGATGATGCCTGTGTCGATGACAGTTTGCATTTTTTGACGGAACTGATCAATGTCTTTTTTTAGTTCTTGCGGATTTCCCATCTGGACGTTTAGCTGGTTGGGGTCTTGGTCTACCAGATCATCACAAGCACGCATAAAAGCGTAGATGGCATACAACGCATCTCGTTTGATGCCGGGCGTGAGCTTCATGCCATAGTAAAAATTTCGCGCATGCGTCCGGGTGACCTCACGGCAATAGGCCAAAGATTGTGCCGTGATCGCATCCATAGGAAAGGCCGTCGAATTTGTGCTGTGGCTCGTAGCCAGCAGGTTTGTCATGATCTATCCCATTAACCGAGGATCGGTGATAAAAGTCGAGCCAATACAGCTCGCATCATCAAACTGACCTTGGCAGGTTTTGTTAATTTAGGACGCGTCTCTAAGGTGTTAAATCCGCGTGATTCAATGCGACGGAGAATAGCCTCGCCGCCGAGTGTAAAGAGCTTGATATCAATTCGTATGTCACGACTGAGCATCGGCAAAAGTTCACGACCCGTTTCAAATAA
>JAESSU010000451.1 GCA_016763955.1 Phycisphaeraceae bacterium
ACCGATGCCCGGATCGCCGCCCACCAAAATGGCCGAGCCCGCCACCAAGCCGCCGCCCAAAACTCGATCAAGCTCGCCAATGCCGGTCATGCGCCGGGGGGGATGTTTTTCTTGGCCTTCAAGGGTGACAAACTGAATTCTTCGACCCTTCGACGCCGAAAGGCCCTTGGGTGTGGTTTCAACCGGAGCTTCTTCGGTTAAGGAATTCCAGGCTCCGCATGCATCGCATTTGCCCGCCCACTTGTTATGAACGGCTTTACATTCGTGGCAAATAAATTGTGCTTTAGACTTAGCCAACGGGGCATCCAGACTTGGTTAAAGATGACAGACTTGGTCAATGATGGTGCATTTGTTTAGCGTGATTCGGGGGCATGTCACAAGGCTTTGCAAGGGCGCTGAACAAAAACTGAACGATGTCTTCAGGGTTGGTTCAACTGAGACGCGATATAAATTATTCAACACTTAGAAAAGGAGCCTTTGAGACGCCAAATAGTGAACCCGCAAACACATCATATCGTGGGGTCCGCAACAGGCGTTATAAAGCTCTCCATATGGACCGATTTTACGCAGTCCCTCTATGTATACCCCAGCTTAAGTTTTTCAAAGTAACTTTAAGCTCAATAAAAGCCATCCGGTCCTCCCCCGGGTGGCTTTTTGGGCCATATCGACTACCGCGAATTTTGGCCCGGTAATGTCCCAATTTTACAGGGCCATATAAGCGGAACTGTTTAAGCAGCCATGTTCATCATAGCCAGCTTTTGTTTGGGCATTACAAGGGGCCGTTATGTTCGGTGCACGACTTCGCAAAACTCTATAAATTCTGGCCGTTTTATGTCTGGCCACTCTCAGACGCTATTGGATTTGAATGAGTCTGGATACCAAGGCTTGCCAAAGGCCTCCTTATGTCATATTTATATATACAACTACTAAAGATTGCATACAATAGCACCTTTTGTGCTCGATCTTCGCCTTCTTTTACAAAACAAAAATGTACTTATTTGTGATTGTAAACAGTATGTTGATATTAAGTTATTTAGAGTTTTTTATATGATGAATTCGTTTTCTGGTTCATGCGTACTTATTCAGAGTTAGGAATAAACATGGAAGACCGTGCCTTATGTTATACAATGTATGCTGTCATACCCACGATCGCTTCATGCGCCTCATTTTTTGCCATGTACCGTCGTCAAGTCAATGAAGGCGTTCCGATTAACTATAGTATAATCAAGACTTTATTAGGTTTTTCAGTCCTTATTTGGTTGGCTGTGGTTTTTTCAAATTTATTTTATAATCGTTCCATAACAAATGCCTCGATTGCGGAATTTTCCTTTGTCATGATCTTTAGTCTGTTCGCGGCTTGGCACTTTAATACGTTTGTTCAGAACGTTTTAAGCAAGTTAGGAACGGCTATAGACAAGGATGCTGTCAGTGTTGTGCCGACAATTGAAGACGCTGAAAAGGCTGGCGAGTTGGTACTTCTTGCGGAAGATCATGCGGTGAATCAAGTCGTTATTTCTAAACAGCTGAATAGGTTAGGTTATGCCGTAGAGGTTGCAGATGATGGCCGGCAAGCTTTGACTTTAATGGAAAACAGATCTTATGGCTTGTTGTTGACCGATATTCAAATGCCGAACCTCGATGGTTTACGTCTTTCTTCTTTTATTCGTGCAAAAGAAAAAGAACATAACCGTAAGCGAATGCCCATTCTGGCGGTAACCGGCAAAGCGTTAAAATACAAGAGTGAGATATATTCTAAATCGGGCATGGATGCGGTTCTTACGAAACCGCTTGAGTTAGCATTATTAAAAGAGAATTTGGAGGAACACCTGCATCAGCCAGCCAGCCGTGTAGAGCACAAAAAGGAAGATGTAAAAATAGAATCTGCCGTGGACCTTGACGTCCTGAAAAGCATCGTTGGGGATGATCAAGATATAATCCTAAGGCTATTCACTTTATTTATAACAAGTTCGCCAGATACGATTGCGGAAATCCATCTGGCTTTTACAAATCAGGCCTCTCATGAAATTGAAAAACTAGGGCACAAGCTTAAAACATCGTCTCAAAGTGTCGGAGCCGTTCAGTTCTCTGCATTGTGCCTGGAATTAGAAGAAGCCGGTTCAGAAGACAATTGGGATAGGCTCAACCAGCTAAATTCTCAGTTGGACCAAAAGTTTGATGATGTGCTCACCTTTATCCAGATTTACCAAAACCCGTAACCGTCTTAACACCGTCGAATAAGATGCATGCAGAACGGTGGATAGACAATGTTTACAGGGCTCCACAAACCTGGAAGCTTTTAAACAAACGTAAAAGCCCGACGTCCGCGCAATATATGATGCGCCCCCTTATTCAACAATAAAGACGGCAGCTACTCAATAAACGGACTCGTCAAGAACGACGATTTAGTGACATCAATCATTAACAACAATCCAGACATTCGGTCCTTATATGATGCCAAATGGGACCAACTCGCCACCAAGCATAATCTTAATTTATAAAAGACGCCCACTGACGAACTGTGCTGTTATATCTAATTGCCCTGTCTGTTGAACACTGAAATGTGTCGTGCGCGGCGCAGGGGCTAGCCATCCGCTCCGCGAATCTAGTAACTATATAATTAATTGCAAGCAACCTTAATGATAGAAAAAATCTAATGACAACTTGTTGAGGTGGTCCCACAAAATAGGACAGGGTGTTAAGGTGTTGTCTAATTCCAGTCCCTAAGTCAACCTTGCCGAACCTCTTTTTCTTCCTTTGCCGGGTACACGGTTGTCTTCGAAGTCATTTCTGGTTGAACAGATGCTTCATCATAGTGCCCTTTGGCGGCAGCAACTCAATGTATTAACACGCAATGGCGGACAATTTTATCCGGCTTGCAACACCTTAAACGAGTTTGCCTTGGCCTCGTCCCGGCAGGGGACGAACAAAGATTCCGGAGTTTTACGGAACCGATGGTTTCTTTGTGAGTTAAGCGACGGCCTCCTTCTTAGGCCACCTAAAAGTATCTCCCGTGATCAACATGCGGTGCATAATGACAGCCAGTTTACGCGCTAAAGCCACGCAGGCTTTTTTATGACTGGTGCGTTTGCGAATGCGGCGCGCCCAATCTTCCAACGGATGAGACTTGCGAACAATGGTCAATAGGCTGTTCGCGGCTTCATATAAAAGACTGCGCAGTAAGCTATCGCCAAATTTTGAGATGCGCCCAGAATAATCCATTTCACCCGATTGATACCGCCTGGATGTCAAACCTAGATAAGCCCCAATTGCACGGGACTTTTTAAACCGTGCAGCGTTGTCAATGGTTGCAGCAAACCCCAATGCAGTGATCGGTCCCACGCCTGGTATGGTCATTAACAATTGAGCGGGTTTCGAGGCCTTGGTTTGTTTAAGAACCTCTAGGTCGAACTGCTTGATTTGTATTTCAAGAGCTTTCACACTCGCCTGCAAAGGCTCAATCATCGGAGCTAAATCCGGGCGTTCCATGAGTGCCATTTGGACGCGTTTGCCCAGCTTGCCGGACCCCTTAGGGAAACGGATGCCGAGCGCACACAAAAAGCCTCGTATCGCATTTTGAATATCTCGTCGTTGACACACTAATAGGCGGCGAGCCTTAATCAACATACGGTGCTTTTGGGCATCTTCACTGTTCACCGATACCGGGCGGCAAAACCCTGTGCGAGAAATTTCGGCTAGTAAAACAGCGTCATTGGCATCCGTCTTGTTATGCTGAAGCTTCATCACACCATGGGCCTGACGGGCGTCAATCACGTCCACCGGCAAGCCATATTCGCGCAAACCCCGTGCCAGCCAATTCGATAATGTACCCGTTTCTAACACAATTCGTTCAGGGCAAAGCGTGTGCGTGCGCATAGCCTCAAAAAGAGACTTCGGGTCGCTGAATGCTTTTCCTTGCGCCAATATTTTTCCAGTATTATCCATCACACAAAAACTTGTTTCTTCCTTTGAAACGTCAAATCCGACATACCCATTCATGGTCACTCTCCTTTGTTAGCTTATTGGGGCGCTTGTTCGCGCTTGCGACCCCGTATTATAAGCTCGGGAGGGTGACCACTGGAATTACGCTATGTATTCCATCCTTTGAAGGAGGAAGCTAGATTCCAGAACCAAGTGCAACACTCAGCTATGCTGGGGATGCAATGGAAAACCTTTACAGTCACATCGAACTGAATGAGAGATGCGAGATATACCGTCTGCATGCAGACGGTATATCTC
>JAESSU010000452.1 GCA_016763955.1 Phycisphaeraceae bacterium
CCGCGACCGACAAGGCACGCTTGGCTGAAGTTTGGCCTACGACGTACTCATTGAGAAATTCGGTGATTTGACGGGGCGTGGGAATCGAATCAAAGCTGGTGCGGCCGGTGGTGACACGGCGTTGCTCCTGCTTGAAGATATTCTGACAGAGGTCTACACAGTTGGCACAGATATACACATCATTAGGGCCTTCGACCATGGGGCCCACTTCGCGGCTGGTTTTGCCACAAAAGGAACACGTGGTGACGCGGCGTCCTTGGAATCCGCTTTCACCTAACTTTTTATCACTATTTCCCTTGCCAGTTCGTCCACTCGTCATGAATTTCATCCTGCTTGATTTTCACGGATTATTTAACGGCTGGGCAAATGCACCATTGCCCCATAGGTCAACAGACATTATGCCCTTATCATTTTAGATCGTCCAAACACATGTAAAGCTTAAGACAGGATCGAAATACTGTCATCTCTTACATCATTGTATGTCCAATCGGCCTATCATAACACAAATAACCGTGCCAAACGGACTGATGGCTTTGAAAATCGGCGTATTATGTATGCTTGGCGGTTTTGCGTGCGTTATTCAGACGCAGTTACTGCTTGCTAGCGGAAGAATTGCTGAGGATCGATAGCCCATGAGCCACTAGAACACGTTTGGCACTTTCGTATTCTGTTTCGGAGAGGTCCCCTTGGTCGCGTAATTGACGCAATTGTGAAATGCTAAAAAACTCCCCAGCATCGTCTGAATCATCATTGTCCAGAATCCAATGTTTTGTTTTTAATGCAATGAAAATCAAGACCAGAATCCCGGATGTGATCAATGCAATGTATAAAACAAGGTCGAACATTGGAGGCGAAGAATAATTTTTACGCGATGCAGCTAAGACAAACTGCCAATTGCCAGTCATCGCATGGGGCCAGTGTCCGGGCAAGATGCCCAATAGGGTTGTCATCAATAAGGCTAGCATGTTTGTTCCCTAAATCTATCATACCCAAGTTTTGGGCCGTTCCAAACCTTAGTGATTGGCTTTTTTATACCCTTGGTCAATGACTTAGTCCTGCTGCGGGTGTACGCGGTGACTTGTTATAGGCTCCCAACGTGTTTACAACGCGGTAAAATCATACCCGATGGGTATATCGGCAAAGTTGTATGCGATCTTGATTGGCAATTGAGGTTGTTTAAGTGATATTTTGGATACAAAAACAGCGAAGGAACCTGATTGCAGGTTCCTTCGCTGTGAAATTTATTTAGATTCACTTCTCACAAGCTCTCTGTTAAGAGAGAAGGGCAAGCGATCAATTTAAAGTATTACTTGGTGTCAACTTTGGCACCTTCGAGGATTTTGTCCAGTGTTTTCTGTTCACGGATGGACATGTAAAGGCTTTCAATTTCACCGGACTGCTGCATTTCTTGACGTAGTTTTTCAGGGCGGGTCTGACGTATCATGGCCATTTGGTAAATGCGACCATTGATTTCTTCAGGAGTTACGTCGATTTCGTTGTCCTTGGCAATGCGGTCAAGGATGAAGAACAAACGCAAGTCCTTGCGAGCTTCGTCTTCATTTTCAGAACGAAGTTCAGCAACCTTGGCTTCGACTTCTTCTTTACTCATCCCTTGATAAGAAAGCTGCATGGCTTGGTTACTGAGATTGCGAGCGATCTGACGACCTGCAACCTTTTTGGGTAGTTCGAATTGGATCTTTTCAAGCAACTGCTCACGAAGCTGTTTATGCTTTTTGGTTTGTTGTTCGCGTTCACTGCGGCCAACGAGGTCTTCTTTAATGCGGGTTTTGAGATCATCTTCAGATTCAACGCCTAACATGACGGTGAGTTTTGAAATTTCAACAGGAGCCACACGCTGGATGTCATTGATCTTAATGACGAGGGTGATGTCCTGAGCTTTGATTTTTTCATCTTCATGACTTTCCGGGCCGGTCATGCTTACACGCAGTTCTTCGCCGACTTTTTGACCGGCAAGTTTTTTGCCTAGGTCTTCAACAACGATGCCAGCAACGTGGCCTTTGTACTCAGCGGTTTCGCCGTTTACAAGGATGTACACGTCTTGGTGTTGTGCGATTTCTTCTGCATCATCACCCGCATCTTTGCCCGCAAGAATGTTGACATTCGCTTGGACGTAGTCTTTTTCTTGGACCTGTTCTTCTTTCATAGAAGACATTTCGCCGTAGCGGTCAGCTAGGGAGCCAATTTCCTTGGTGACGTCTTCGTCGGTGACTTCCGTGGCCTCTTCTTGGACTTGGAAGGTGTCAAACGCAGGGATGTCAATTACGGGTGAGACTTCGACTTCCACGACGTAGCTTAGGCTCCCGGATTCGGGGAGTTGGATATCGTCAAAGTTTTTGACATCAGGTTCGCCAATGACATCGAGCTTTTCGTCTTCGATTGCCTTGGAATAGGACTCACTGATAAGTCGCGCACGGACATCATCCTTAACGGAGCTTCCAAAGCGTCGCTCAATGAGCTTGCGTGGAGCATAGCCGCGGCGAAAGCCTGGGATATCTGCATCGGTGCTTAGCTGGTCAAAGCTTTCTTCGATGCGTGCTGCGATGGATTCCTCGGAGACTTCAATGTTGAGCTCTTTACAAGCAGGGCCTGTTTCCTTGACGGAGACGGTCTGCTGGAGGGCTTTTTCATTGGACTCCGGGGTTTCCGGGTTTCCGGGGGTTTCGGGGGGTGCTTCTTTTGTGGTTACGTCTGTTGTTTCGTCTGCCATGTTGGTTCCTAGCTCCTGCTGATTGATCTGGCGCAATACGCGCCGAGCCACGAATTATGGCTGAATCAATCCTCTGAGTCAAACGCAATTTCTACTAGGAGGGGATACTGGTAGCGAAAAAGGGTTTGTTAGGTGTTGCGAGTTTAGTTATTTTGAGGGTGGCTGTCCTCAAGAATCTGCTTTAAACCCGGTGTTGGCTGGCAAACAATCAGAAATTGGGCCGCAAAGACGGTGGGTAAAATGCAGGCCGCTAGCCAAGACATCCGAGCGAGTAATTTGCCGAACCATCCTTCAAAGACCACCTCAAAGGCCAGTCCGACCGGGTGAACCTTCTGAATACGGTAGCCACAGGTTTCTAGACAGTGTTTTAGGGACTTGCGTGTGAACAGTCGCTTGTGGGTGATATCTAAGATGCCCCGTTCAGCATAATTAAAACGGCCAAACAGCAGGTTTAGCCGTGGGATGATAAAGGCAATGTTGGGTGTGGAGAGTAGCAGCGTCTTAGGGCTCTGACTTGCACCTAGCGTCTGGCTTTTATTTCGCATGTCAAAAAGGAATTCTTCAGGATGTGCAAGATGCTCAATGATATCGAGCATTAGAACGGCATCAGATGCAAAAGGGTCCGTGGGCAGTTCTTCACTTTCGAGTACGACTTTGTGGAAGTGGGACATGTTGCCTGGCAGTGGCGGATACATGTCCAAGCCGGTGACGCAAATGCCCGACTCTTCGCAATGCTTTGCGACAAAGCCTGGCCCGCAGCCAATGTCGGTGACCGTTTTGGGTGCAAGTTGCTTAATAAGTTGTAATGCGATCTGGTGCGAGGAATGGAAGTCTGTGGTCTTGTCTTGATATTTAGTGGGTCGTAAATCGCGATAGCTTAGCGAACAGAGCATGCCCATTTGATGCATGCGGTACTGTGTGGCTGCTTTAAATACATGCCATGCATAACCGGTTGCTGCTTGGTAGGGGGTTCCTAGTTGATGTTGATAGTTCACCGGAATCTGGCGGATACTCGCATCGATGCAGTGTGCTTGTAAGAGCAGGTGACTGTCAAAGTGCATCGCGTTGGTATTGACTTCAAAGGGAACTGTTTGGAGAAAGCGTGTCGTATAGCCTCGCAAAGCACAATGGAAGTCTGAGAAGTTGGCGTGAGCCATTTTGTTTTGATACCAAGCGAGCAAGCGATTGGCTAAACGACGGCCAGCGGGCATTTCACATTTGAAATGTTCGTCATGATTTAAGCGGTCACCTAGCAGGACATCCACGGGCTGGTCTCGCCAGTTCGCTACAAAATGCTCAAGGTCCGCAGGGTCGTACCGGCCGTCCGCTAGAAAGTGAATCACGAAATCATATTGACGATCCAATGCTAAGCGAAAGCCCAATTTCTGGTTCCCGCCATAACCATGGGGTGTCGGGTTATGCAGTATGGTCCAGCGTGGGTACTGATGGGTATCGATCCATTGACGGGCTTGGCTGGCAGTGATTCCATTTTCCGAGCGATCCAGAAGAACGAAATCGATGGACGTGTCACTGATTAGACTTGATGGGATGTTCTGTAGTAAATCCGATAGCGGCTGGTCTTTAAGTGTCGGGACAAGCAGGATCATGATCC
>JAESSU010000453.1 GCA_016763955.1 Phycisphaeraceae bacterium
CAACACGGAATGGATCGTCGGTCAAAACCGGTTGATACAGCCTAACTTGCCAAGACAGGGCGTGCATGCGTTGGTCTGGCCTCGGAATTTTTTCAAAGCCGTTTTTTTATGAAGTTGTATTGCCACCTGTTTTTGATGTTTGTTCGTTGATTTCGCCGATGTCACTAGAGTCGTCCGTTTGAGTTATTGCACAGGGAAACGTCATGCAAATGTTGTTGGTCATCTTGGCAGCATTGAGCGGTGGGGTGTTGCTTGCGTCACTGGCTTGGCCATTGGCGATGCAATACCGCCTGTTTCGTCACAAATTGCAAAGGGTTGATGCCATTCGCGCTCAACCGCGCTATCGTAAGACCGATTCTTTTTTGGATCAAGCTGAGAAGAAGACGCTCGATTCGTTGCGTCAGATGGTTGGCAGCGGTTTGTCGGTTTACCCTAAGGTTCGCTTGGGTTCCATTTTGCGTTTAAAGAGTGGGCAAGAGTCCGCTAATCTTGAGTTGGCGGCTTATGTGCGTCAGCAGATTGTGGATTTTGTGGTTTGCGATACATTGACACAGCAGCCGGTGTTGGTGGTGATGCTTCGTAACAACACCAATGCTTCGGCTCAGACATTATTAGCCCGTGAAACACTTGATGATTTGCTTCAGACCGCGGGTATGCCGGTCCTTCCGATTGCGCGTCAGCACGCGCCGGGCTCTATCCAAGTTGCCCAGTCCTTACAGGTCGCGTTGTCGACATTTATGAAACAACAAGCCGATGCTGCATAACACGTTATCAATCATTTACTTTTTTTAAAAACGCTCGATTTTATGCGTGACACCATGCAGAATTATGTTATCTTGCAAATTGAGAGAATTTATTATCGGTACTTGCTTGCAGGCGGGAACTTGCGGCATGGAGGTTGCCAAATGGCAAATCAGACTCGGTATAATGATGCCGAACTTGCTTTAGAGACGCTGAAATATGAGTTGGAAAAACACCTACGCAAGGTGCCTTGTCCAGTTCATGGCGAACATTCCAAACGTGTGACTGTCTATGGGTCATCGGCTTATGATATGCGCTTTAAGGTCGACGGATGTTGTGACGATCTCGCTGATGCGATGCTTGAATCCATCGGTCAGTCCAAATCCGTTGTCTAAGTAGGCTTGTTGATTTTGTGATGCGTTTGTTTGAGCTTTGCGAATCATTGTCACTAGACATGTTATTGCGAGCTGTCGATTCACGGCTGCTTAATATCAATTTTATGTTTATTCGTTTAGAAAACGACCCACAACCCTAGTGGATTTGTCGGTGGTTTATACGCAGCGCGTATATTTTGTACGCTCGGACAATTCATAAGACTTTGTGACATTTGTGTTCGCGATGTCAGTTAGAACGTTTTGCATCATTATCTGCCACCTCCCACAGGAATTGACCGCGTCACTTCCTGCGGCTTTTGCCTAAAATATGAGGAAAGCTGCGAGAAGCCGAAGGATTCCCGCGGGCTCCCCGTAAGTTATTTTGAGATACTTGGGGCGAGGATTTTTCAAGACCCTCAATTCAGCGATGACAACCTATCTAGGCATAAATTTTAATCATCAATGGTATTCGTTGTGCGCATAAAAAACCGGTCTACAGTGGGGAACCGCAGACCGGTGGAGCTTATTAAAGAGCGAGGCGATCCTGGTTTTAGCCAAGTAGTGCCAGCGCGGATTGCGGCTGGGAGTTGGCGATACTCAGGATGTTTGTTGAGGCCTGTGAGAGAATCTGGGCTCGTGTTAGAGCTGCGGTTTCAGACGCAAAGTCTGTATCGCGAATGCTGCTTTCAGCGGCCGAGGTGTTCTCAAGGGCGACGCTCAAGGATCGAATGGTGGTTCCAACCACGTTGGATTGGAAGGCACCGATCTTACCACGCAGGCTCGAGACCTGACTGATGGCAGAGTTGACGATCTTCTGTGCGGTTTCAAGGTCCCCGTCGACAAGGTTCGAGGAGCTGCCTGAGCCTAGGTCATCGAGAAACCCAATATTGATGTTACCCAGTCGTCGGGAGGCAACGTTGCCTAGCCCAATGGAGACCTGGTTATTGATATCAACATTGGGGCCCAGATTAAACTTGGCTCCACCACCGGTGATGGTCATGGCACTAATGGTACTTAGTGCAGTTGCACCTGCGGCTGTGAGTTCAATTTCCATATCCAAGAAGTCGGTTGCAATTTTTGCAGTCCGTCCATCGGTCGTGGCGGTGACGCCGTTGATGATGGCACCGACGTCTTGACCCGTGTCACGAATAGGGCTGGTGACGTTGGCAAAGGTTGTGGCACTACCTGTGGTGGCGACATCTTCGTCAATTGACGAAAGCGTGTACACGCCGCCTGCTTGACCCCCTGTACTGACGATGTCGAATGAGACGAACTCATCGCTACCGTATTCAGAGGACTTGATGATAAGACCTGTACCTGAAGTGCTAGCGGAGACGCCGGTGACTTCTTTGAAGGTGTTCACGGCATCGGCGATGGAAGCCAGCGTGGTGCCTGAGGCAAAGCTGAATTCACGACTGCCTTTGCTGCCACCCACTTCAAAGGTGAAGGTCGATGTGGCGTTGGTTAGATCCAGTGTCCCTGTTGTGGAGACAAACAGACCTGCGTGTTGTGCGGACGCGGTGATGACGACTTCAATGTCGCGATTTTCATTGTGTGAAAGCTTCGCGGCGTTGATTGTGAAGTCACTGACGGTTGCGGCCTGCCCTGAGACCGTAAAGTCAAACGTACCGTTAAGTAGTTTGGCTCCCTGGAAGCTCGTCGAGGAAGCGATTCGGTCAATCGTCTGCAAGATCGAATCGACTTGCAGCTGATTGGCTTCTTTTTCTTCCTTTGACAGTCCTGCGTCATTGGCGGTTTCGCCGATGAGACTTTGAACTTCCAGTAGCAGTGAGCTGACTTCTTGCAGACCGCCTTCGGCGATGTTCATCACCTGGTCTGCTCGTTCAGCGTTGCCAATGGCAGCGTTAATGGAGGCTTTTTCAGATCGCAGGTTTTCACTTGCGATTAACCCTGCGGGGTCATCTGAGCCTCGGTTAATGGCTAGTCCGGTGCTTAGACGTTCAAGAGAAGTGTTCAAAGCAGAATTATTCTGTTTCAAAATTCTTTGGCTAAGCAGTGATGTTACGTTGGTGTTAATGCGACTCATGGCTCTTCAATCTCCCCAAGCTCCAAAAGGTAAGCTCCTCAGCGAAAGGTTCTTTTACGGTTAGAAACCCTTCAACCAGTTTATTTGCTACAGACCACATGGCCCTTGCGGAAGGAAGTATCGGGATGATCAATACGCTCCTTAACTTCATTGCAATCGGAACAAACGGAATAATTGGAATTTTGCCGTAAACCGTCCGCATAACAAAAGTGAGAATTGAAAACGCACCTACATTTATAGGGTTAAACAGAGATTGATAACCAAGTGTTCAATTGGATTTTTTTTTGAGAATATATTAAAGCAAAGGCAGAAAAGGCTCAGTTTGCCCAGCTTTACAGGGTTCTGTACTTCGATTGACACGCACAAAACCATGAGCTTGGGCGGTATGCATCAGGTCGCCGGAGCCTTGGGTGGATAAAAAGTGTGCTTTTTGATCCATGATGCGAACCAAAATGAATCGATCACGGTCTTTTTGCGCTTTAACTTCTGTGGCTAGTGGGAAATTTTGCCAGATTGGAGCAGGGCGGTTGAGCATTTTAGAGAGAATGGGCAGAAGAAAGAGATGGGCGGTGGTAAAGACACTGCCTGGATTGCCCGGTAAGCCCAAAATCAGTGTCTTGTTTTGGGTTGCAACAAATACAGGCTTGCCTGGTTTGATGGCGGTCCCGTGAACAAGGATGTCTGCGCCGAGTTTTTTCCATGTTGCAGGCAGATGATCGCGCTGTCCGACACTCACGCCTCCAACCGTTAACACAAGGTCTGCTTGATTCATGGCAGCTTGGGCAGCATCAAAGGTTGGCTTAGGCTCATCGGGAAGATGATGATGGGTTACATCCGTGATCCCAAGCTGTGATAACAGGGCAAGGAGCATTGGCCCGTTGCTGTTACGGATTTGCTGGGGTTCTAATTGTTCAAGTTTCGTCTCTGGGGGGCAGACTTCGTCGCCGGTGGTGAGCAGGACGACTTTCGGCTCACGGATGACTTGTAATTGTGTATTACCTGAAGCGCAGGCAATGCCGATGTGCTGAGCGCTAAGGACGGTGCCTGATTTAATGACGAGATCGTGGGCTTTGGCATCCGCGCCTTGGGGATGAATGTTGCGTCTGCTGGGGACGGTATCTATATAGAAGGAAACTTTGGGGTGATCACCTTCTTGGACTTTCGCAGATTCAATCGGGATGACGGCATCTGCTCCAGCGGGAACCGGAGCGCCGGTGGCAATGCGATAAGCACAACCTGCTTCAACGGGAGTCTGATAACATATCGGAGGCCCACCTGCTGGAACCGAGCCTGTGATCTTTAAGTCAACGCCCCTTTGGATGTCAGCAGAGCGAACTGCAAAACCATCCATCGCTGAACGATCAAAAGGTGGCTGGTCTCGATCAGTATGCACATCACAGGCAAGTGTCCTGCCTCGTGCATCACGGTAACTTAGGGTCTCAATGGATAACGGACTGATTTGCGTGAGGACACGATTTAATGCTTGATCATATGAAGGCAAGTTTTGTGTAGAGCAAGGATTCATCATCGGAGTGTATCGGATTTTCAGTGATTTAGCTGCGGAGCTTGGCGAGCAAGTACATTAAGTACATGGACGGCGCATATTGGCGTATAATTATTAATTGAATGAAGTTTTATTGACGGGATGTCACATCAATTGTACCAAGCCTTTGAAAAACAGCTCCTTGTTTTTTAATCGCAGAGGACACAGAGTTCAAACAGGAGCAGATACCATTGAAAAATAAGAGAAAATCTTTGCCTTTCGGATCTCTGCGATCTTTGCGTCTTGTAAGTTGTTTTTAGTTTTTCGAAGGCCTCGTCTGTTTAAATAGGTTCATCGTTTCAAAATTATTATACAGGAACGGTTATTTTGCAAGATACATTCAAACGCGTCAATCAGCAGACGGCAGCTGTGAATAATCGGCAATTGGTGATTCGCTTACTTCAAGAGCATGGCGAACTTTCTCGTAGTCAGCTTGTGGGATTCACAGGTCTGCGTGGATCGACATTGACTTACATTACACGCGAACTGTTGCAGATGAACATGCTCAAGAAGGCGGGGCAGCGTGTTAGCAGTACGGTGGGGCAAAAGCAGCAACTGTTACAGATTAATGCAGAGTACGGCTGGGTACTGGGTATTGATGTTCGTGTGGGAAAGTCGCAGGGGGTCATCATGGATGCTGCGGGGAATCTGGTGGGAGACTGTTTGATTCCTACGACGAATGATTTGACGCAACTTAAAACAATCTTGCCTGCGTTAATTGATCAGTGTTGTTTAGATCATGATCTTCAAAAAAAGCGATTGTTGGGTGTGGGACTGGGCATCTCTGGCATTGTGGATATGGCATCGGGTGTGATTATCAAGTCGGATCAGTTTCAAGTGCTTCAGATGCCTTTGGCCGCAATATTAAGTGACCTGCTAGGTGTGCCAGTGCGTCTGGATCATGATGCAAATTTAATTGCACTTGCTGAGCAGGAACAAGGCAACGCTCGGGGGCTGCGTGATTTTATTGTGTTGAGTATGGATGACCAAGTGCGTGACGGTGCTGTGGGCTTCCGTTCATTTGGCTCTGCGTTGGTTCTCAATGGCAAGGTGCATCGTGGTAGTCAGTTTGCAGCAGGTGAACTCGACTCGCGGATCATACCTCAGATTAAAACTTTTGGGGTATTGTCAGACTTGGATTTACTGGCACAAAAAGACGGGGCGTTATCTGACTGGTTGCGTGATGTGGCGTTGACCGTCGGAGCATCGCTGGGTTGTCTGGTTAATTTACTCGACCCGCAAGCCATTTTATTAGCAGGGGATCGTTTGATTGCCAATCAAGCGTATGTTGATTTGGTGGCATCGACAGTCAATGATTTGCGAATCGGCGATACGCTTACGCCCTTGCAGGTTTTTACCTGTGCGTTTGCCTCGCAGTCCTGTGCACGCGGGGCAGCTTTGTCTACGCGAGATATGACGCTCGCTCACGCTGTTGAGATCCATGTCAATTAATGCAACCCTGTCTTTAACGGGCATTAAAAAGCTATATTTTTAACGTATGAATCGTGATGATTAGGCTCAAGAAGGTGGGGCCGACTTGTCCAACGATACGCACTTCGGATAAACTTGTACACATGGCAAAAAAGAAGCTCAGTTACGCGGATACGGGAGTGGACATTGACGCAGGAGATGCGGCGGTCGACAAAATCAAGGGACACATTCGTCGGACCTATGGCCCGCGTGTGTTAGGCAAGTTCGGCAGCTTTGCCGGCTGCTTTAGACTTGATTACAACGAAAAACTATTTAAACGAAACTATAAGGACCCCGTCCTAGTGAGTTGTGCTGATGGCGTGGGCTCCAAAGTCAAGCTTGCAGTGCAGATGGGGATTCTAGACACCGTCGGTCAGGACTGCGTGGCAATGAACATCAACGATCTGATTGTTCAAGGTGCCGAGCCGCTGTTTTTTCTAGACTATATTGGCATCTACAGAGTCGATCCCAATGAGATCGAACAGATCGTCAAAGGTGTTGCAGACGGTTGCCAACTTTCAGGCTGTTCGCTTATTGGTGGTGAGACGGCTGAGCTGCCGGACATCTACGAGCCTAAAGACTTTGACCTTGCAGGATTTTCCGTAGGTGTCTGCGAGCTTAAACGCATCGTCGATGGCTCACGAACCCAAGCCGGCGATGTGATCCTTGGCTTAGCTTCTTCAGGTGTGCACTCCAATGGTTATTCACTGGTGCGCGCAATCATCAAGCAAGCTAAGTTGGATATCAATAAAATCTATCCTGAACTGGATCCGAAAAAGAAACTTGGCGAAGTTCTGCTTACCCCCACGCGGATTTATGCCAAGCCAGTGGTCAGTGTGCTTCGTAAGTACACGCACAAGCAACCGGTCTCTGCGATGAGTCACATCACCGGCGGGGGGTTGCCTGGCAATGTCAATCGCACGCTTAGTGATAGCGTCGATGCCAAGCTCAGCCGCAAGTCATGGAAAGTTCCCCCCATCTTCAAGTTCCTCCAAAAGCATGGCAACGTGGATGAATCAGAAATGCTCCGTGTCTTTAACATGGGCGTTGGATACGTCGTGATCGTTCGCCCGCACTTTGCAGACTCCATCAAGGAACAACTCCGTAAAGCAGGTGAAACCGTCTACACGCTAGGCAAACTCACCAAGGGTACTGGCAAAGTCATTCTCAAGTAACACAGCACACGAGTGGTTTATTGCAGCTTATTTGCATTGGATCATGATCAGTATCATCACGAAAAATAGCTGCGACACAACGTATCACTGATGCATCGTAAGATGCAAGATGTAATGTTTTAGCTGAAACAGAATCACTAGAGCGTTGCTGTTTTAACTGTCATGTTTTGTAAAAATCAATCCATAAAAAAAACGCGAGGTGATTAACCTCGCGTTTTTTATACCCATCGGGTATCATTTTGACCGCGCTGTAAACGCATTGGAGGCCTAAAACAAATCGTCGCGTACAAAAGCAACAGGACAAGTTCATTGACGACGGGTATAGTATAAAGGATCCGCAGAATTTGGCGTAGTGGTACGGGCTACGGTTTTGTCTGCGGGTGTGATGCAGGGCGATCCGAGCCAAACACTAGCTTGGTCGAGAAAGCCCCGCACACGCGGTGGTATGTTCGTAGGAAGAACCGTATACAAAAAACCAGCATGGCAATCGACGGAACGTAACAAATGGTTGTCAGTGTCCATACGAATGATTCCAATGCCAAAAAGGAACATTATGACAAGTGTGAATAAACTGGGCACAATCGTGAAGATCAATTGCCTCATGGCTGAATCTCCTGTTTAGGATGTGACTTTGGAGCCGTGGTAGAACGTGTCTTGGCAAGGAGTCTTTTGTTGAAGCGTTCAAGTACATTTGCTGCGCGATACAGACGATTATTCAGACGTTCATAGTCAATATGAGTGGTCTTTTTGGGAAGTTCCTGGATTGGCGTAAGAGGGTTTGCCAAAGCTAGAGCCGACTCGTCAACAACTTGCGTTGAAGTTGAAATGAGCGTGGGGTTTTGAGCTGGAATTGGAATTGGAGTTGGGCTTGGTTCAAGGATCGGTTTGGGGGCCAAAGCGGGCGTTGGCGTTCGCTTAGGTGTCGGCATCTGGACTTGTCTGATGGGCTGTGGGGGATGCGTTATTTGCGTCACCTTAACAGGCTCATCGACTGTCTGTGACTTGCTTTGGGGCAGAGGCGCTAACATGGCCAGCGGAGAAGCTGCCTTTGCAGGTGTTGTGGGATGGAACCTTGCACGCGATGGCGAGTCAAACGATTGGGTGATGTACAGTGTTGCGGCAACTGCGAGGCCGGCTGTGAATATCATTAATAAGAGGGTTTTCATAGCCGGGGGCTCCTTGTTTGTACTTGGGTAATTTCAAAATTTAATTGTTGGGGACCGAGTTGGAATTGCCCGCCGAAGTTTCGGATCTGTCCCATGGTCAGGCCTCGCTCAAACGCAGCGGCAAGTTGAGAGGCGTGAAGCATTTGTTCAATGGCATCGGGCACGAGTACCGCTAGATGTTTAGTATTGTCGAGCCTAGCGGCAAACGCGGCGGTTCTAAACGCAGGTACATTATCGACAATGCGCAGTTTGTTTGAAAAGCGAACTCGGACATTGGCCTCAAATGCAGTTTGATGCCAGCGTTGATCGTCCCATGCAAGTTGTTCGGTGACATTCACTGCACCTTGCATTGTATCGATAATGACCAATTTCATTTGGCCTTGTTCAAGGACTTGTTGTGCATGCGATTCATTTTTCCAATTGATACGCAAGGTCGGTTTGTGGGGGCCATCGGTGTGTCCAGCATAATCACCGGCTTTTTTTATGCTGGCAGAACGAGAGGCCGTCGGTGTTAACAATGGCAATGATGGGGGAGTC